>JAYUIZ010000442.1:0-5827 GCA_043765595.1 Lysobacter sp.
CTGCCCCTACGACGAGCAGGGGCGCCGATCGGTCGAGGCCGCCGTGCTCAAGGCGCAACCCTTGCCGTACCGAGGCTTTGAAAGTGTTTTCAACCGCACGCTCACCATCAATTTCCGGGGCGAAGATCGCTGAATTCAGCCGTCTGCGGCCGTTTGAGTCCGGGTTCGTTCATCTTTCTGACCGCTTTCGCGGCCAAGCTGTGGCCTGCTGGTGCCCGCTGCCGGCACTCCCCGATTTATCTGGACTGCCGATGACCCGTTCGATGCTCCGTTCGATCTTCCCGTTCCGCCTGCCGCGAAACAGCCTGCTCGCCGTCTGCGCGGTCCTGCTGGCATGTCTTGTCCCGCTAGCCGCGTTCGCCCAGCAGCGGGGTCTGGAGATCGACATCGTCGGCGGCAACGCCTCGGCACTGCCGATCGCGGTGGTTGGCATGCCTTATCAGGGCACCGGAACTCCGCTGCAGACCGATGTGGCCGAGGTGATCCGCGCCGATTTGGCGCGTTCCGGCCAGTTCCGGCCGATGGCGCAAGGCGAGATGGGCGCGCAGCGCCCGACCCGCGGCAGCGAGATCGATTTCGGCTTCTTCCAGCAGGCCAAACAGAACTTCGTGGTGGTTGGCCGCGTGCTGGATGCCGGCGACGGTGGTTATCGCGTCGAATACGAACTGTATGACATCGGCAAGAACCGGCTGCTGGCATTCGCGCTGACCGCCCGCGCCAATGCAATGCGCGATGTGTCGCACCAGATCGCCGATGCCATCTACGAAAAAATCACCGGCGTGCGCGGCGCCTTCTGGACCCGCATCGCCTATATCACCGCCGCAGGCCTGGGCAAGAACACCAGCTACGCGCTGATGGTTGCCGATGCCGACGGCTACAACCCGCAGACCGTGGTGCGCTCGGACAAGCCGCTGCTGTCCCCCGCGTGGAGCCCGGACGGCCGCAAGCTCGCTTACGTCAGTTTCGAGCGCGGCAATTCTTCGGTGGTGATCCAGGACATCGGCACCGGCGCGCGCGAAACAGTCGCCGCCTTCAAGGGCATCAACGGTGCCCCGAGTTTCTCGCCCGACGGCCGCAAGCTGGCGCTGGCCCTGTCGAAAAGCGGCAACCCCGAAATCTATACGATGGACTTGGGCAGCCGCGCGCTGACCCAGCTCACCAACCACTTCGGCATCGACACCGAGCCGACCTGGAGTGCAGACGGCAGCCTTATCTATTTCACCTCGGATCGCGGTGGCAAGCCGCAGATCTATCAAGTGGCCGCGGGCGGTGGTTCGGCCAGCCGCGTGAGTTTCCAAGGCAGCTACAACGCCAAGGTCTCGGTGTCGTACGACGGCAAAAAGCTGGCCGTGGCGCAGGGTAGCGGCAGCGTGTACCGTATCGCGATGCTCGACCGCAGCCTCGGTTCGGCGCGCTGGTCCATGCTTTCGCCGGGGTCGCTGGATGAATCGCCCAGCTTCGCGCCCAACGCCAGCATGGTGCTGTACGCAGCGCGCGAAGGCGGCCGTGGCGTGCTGTATGCCGTCTCTTCCGATGCCCGCGTGCGCCAGCGTCTGGTATTGGCCAACGGCGACGTGCGCGAACCCGCTTGGGGTCCGTATCGCCTGCCGCGCTGATCGCCGTTTCTGCGCTTTTTGCTGTCACTGCCCTTGCATCCATCCCCATTGACCTAACCTGCGACAAAGAGAGGAACACCATGAACACGACGACCCGAGTGCTGCTCACCGCGATCCTCTGCGTGACGGCCGCTGCCTGCAGCAAGAAAGTGAAGGAAAACCCCGACACCTCCGCCACCGACAGCACCGACAGCACCAACAGCACCAACAGCGGTTCCACCAATACCGGCACCGTGGGCGGTAATACCTCCACGCTGCCCAGTGGCCTGTATGGCCCGAATGATCTGGATACCGATGCCTGCCTGCGTCAGCGCGTCGTTTATTTCGACCTTGACCAGGATGCGCTGAAGCCGGAATTCCAGAATATCGTCGCCTGCCACGCCAAGTACCTGCGCGACCGTTCCAGCTCGCGGATGACGCTTGAAGGCAACGCCGATGAACGCGGCAGCCGCGAATACAACGTGGGCCTGGGCGAGCGTCGCGGCAATGCGGTGTCGTCCTCGGTACAGGCCAACGGCGGCGCCGGCGGCCAGATCACTGTCGTCAGCTACGGTGAAGAGCGCGCGGTCTGCACCGATTCCAATGAAGACTGCTGGGGCCGCAACCGCCGCGTGGAAATCGTCTACACCGCAAAGTGATCCGCGCAGTGCAGGGAGGATCGTCCGCGATGCTCCCTGTTCGCGGGTTTACAGCGCTTTGCCGTTCCGCTGATGCCGCGCGTTCGTGCGTTTCCGAATCTTTTCCGCCGAGGTCGTGCCTGTCGTGATGATGAGACGTTTGCCGCTTTCCGTCTGTCTTGTACTTGCGCTGGCATTCGCCGCGCCGGCCTCGGCGCAGCGCGTCAGCACCGGCGACCGTCTGACTACGCTCGAACAGCAGCTTGCGGCGATGCGTTCGGGCAATCTGGATCTGCTCAATCAGCTTGGCGAGCTGAAGACCGAAGTGCAGTCGCTGCGCGCGCAGCTCGAAGAACTGCAGCAGCAGCATGAGCAGTACAAGCAGACCGGCCGCACCCAGTACCTCGATCTGGACAGCCGCCTCAACCGGCTCGAAAACGCCACCCCCCAGCCCGCACCGGTTCCGTCCCCCGCGCTGCCCACAGCACCTGTTGCCGCAACGCAGCCGGCCGTGCAGGACACGCCGCCGCGGGTGTACGGCGACGCCTCGACGCTCGGCAAGGGCGCCGACGAACGGACCGCATACAACGTCGCGTTCGACCTGCTCAAGGCGGGCCGTTACGCCGAATCCGCGCGAGCGTTCCTGGGCTTTCTCGAAGTGCATCCCAATGGGACTTTTGCGCCGAATGCAATGTATTGGCTGGGCGAGAGCTATTACGTCACCCAGAACTACGCTTTGGCCCAAGAACAGTTCCAAACGCTGCTGGACCAGTATCCGACCCATGACAAGGCGGGCGGTGCGCTGTTGAAAGTGGGTCTGTGCCAGTACGGGCTGCGCCAGCTCGACGCTGCGGAAGAGACCCTGTCCAAAGTGATCGCCCGTTACGCCGGCAGCGAAGCCGCCCGCACCGCCGACGACCGTCTGCGCGCGATCCAACTCTCGCGTGTCAGATAACACAGAGCGCCAAGCAAATTTCCGCCTTAGCCAAATTTCCGGTTTAGCTAGTACACGTTCCGGCTTCGCCAATGGTAGAGCGGAGCGAAGCTCCGCTGCACCTTCTGCGATGAATTGGTTTTCCTCACAGAAGGGATCTCAGTGATCCGATCGTGATGATTTTCAGGCCATCCGCTTTCCGCAATGGCGCAGCGGAGCTGTGCTCCGCTCTACGGGGTCGTGGACCCGTTAAAATGCTGCGGTGAATACCGTCGCTCCTGCGGCCGCCGCAGCGGCGGACCGCCTCAAGATCACCGAAATCTTCCTGTCGCTGCAGGGCGAGGCCCGCGATGCCGGCTGGCTGACGGTGTTTGTGCGCCTGACCGGCTGCCCACTGCGCTGCCAATACTGCGACACCGCCTACGCCTTTTTCGGCGGCGAGTGGCGCGGCATCGACGAGATCCTGGCCGAAGTCGCCAGCCATGGCGTGCGCCATGTCTGCGTCACCGGCGGCGAACCGCTGGCGCAGAAACGTTGCCTCGACCTACTGCAACGGCTCTGCGACGACGGCTATCGGGTCTCGCTGGAGACCTCCGGCGCGATTGACGTCGCCGACGTCGACCCGCGGGTCTCGCGCGTGCTCGACATCAAGACGCCAGGTTCGGCCGAAGTCCACCGCAACCGCTGGGAAAACCTGCCGCTGCTGACCGCGCACGACCAGATCAAGTTTGTGATCTGCAGCCGCGACGACTACGACTGGGCCCGCGACATCGTCGCCGCGCATCGCCTCTCCCAGCGCTGCGACGTGCTGTTCTCGCCCAGCAAGAGTGACGTCTCCGCGCGCGATCTCGCCGACTGGATCGTGCAGGACCGGCTGCCGGTGAAGTTCCAGATGCAACTGCACAAACTGCTGTGGAACGACGAGCCTGGCAGGTGATATCGGAAATTCGAAGTCGCTTGGTATTGTCATCCCGAACGAGGGCGAAGCCCGAGGAGGGATCTGCTGTTCGTCTGTTCAAAGGCAAAGCAGATCCCTCACATGCGTTCGGGATGACACAGGTCCGTATTTCCGCCCGGTGAGCTGTGCCTACCGTTTTTCCCATCCTTCATTCAAACCATCGAAGCCGTTACCTATGAAACCCGCCGTCGTTCTCGTCTCAGGAGGCATGGACTCCGCCGTTGTGCTCGCCATCGCCCGCGAGCAGGGCTTCGCTGCGCACGCCCTCAGCGTGCGCTACGGCCAGCGCCACACCTCCGAACTCGACGCCGCGGTGCGCGTCGCCCATGCGCTGGGTGCGGCCGAGCACAAGACCGTGAACGTCGACCTGCGCAGCCTCGGCGGCTCAGCGCTGACCTCGGACGACATCCAGGTTCCGGTCGACACCGACGGCCATGTCATCGGCGCGGACATCCCGGTCACCTACGTGCCGGCGCGCAACACCATCATGCTGTCGGTCGCGCTAGGCTGGGCCGAGGTGCTGGGCGCCACGGACCTGTTCTGCGGCGTCAACGCGGTCGACTACTCGGGCTATCCCGACTGCCGGCCTGAATTCATCGCCGGCTTCGAGGCCCTTGCCAACCTCGCGACCAAGGCCGGCGTCGAGGGCGCGGGCTTCCGCGTCCACGCCCCGCTGATGCGCATGACCAAGGGCGATATCGTCCGTGAAGGTCTGCGCTTGGGCGTGGATTTCGCGCAGACCGTCTCGTGCTACCAAGCCGACGCCGCCGGCGCCGCCTGCGGACACTGCGACGCCTGCCGCCTGCGCGCCGAGGGTTTCGAGGCTGCCGGCGTGGCCGATCCCACCCGATATGCCGCCATCTGACCCATTCGCCCCGGTTTGGGCTAAAATGCGCGCCCCGGCGCAAGGTCGGGCGGCCGCCAGGCCGGATCGGTAGATCACACGTGGGCCGTTAGCTCAGTCGGTAGAGCAGAAGACTTTTAATCTTTTGGTCGAAGGTTCGAATCCTTCACGGCCCACCACTTCCTTCATCAAGCGCCCGTAATGCCGGCTATTGGCTGGCGTCAGCTGCGGGCGCGGCATCGACAATGTGCTGAGCGATGCCGCGCCGACGAACCTCAATTGCAGGACGGTGACTTGCGACAGCGCCAATGGCTGCCCTGTTTGCCCTGCGATGAGCATCGCCGGGTTGCAGTCGGTGGGCGGGGGCGTAACCGCCACGCTCCCGGTATCCGGGGCATCAACCTTCGATGTGACCCGCACGATGGTTTAAAAAGGGGCATGTTTTACTTGGCGTACACAGCGGGAGGCGGTCATGAGTAACCGCCCTGCCTATATCCCCACCATGAGAGACCTTTCATTTTTCGTCAACCCGCCACAAGATGCGCTGATGGGAATGATTACCGCATACATGGATGACAGCGGGCACGAACGCGACCCGACGCATAACGCTTGCGTGATTGGCGGCTTCGTCGGAGATATGGATGGATGGGGTCGGCTGGAAAGATATTGGCCGGTAATCCTCAAGAAATACGGATTGTCCTACTTGCACATGAAAGAACACGCTGGCAACAGGTTGCTGATGCGTTCCTCGCGAGATGGAGGTGTGCCCGATATCTTGGATGAATTGCTGAACCTAATTAGGTCATGCGGATTACGCGCAATCGCAAATACCGTTCGTCTCAAGGATGTAGAGAAGTT
>JAYUIZ010000443.1:0-5802 GCA_043765595.1 Lysobacter sp.
CACGCCCGATTCGTTTTCGGACGGCGGCAAATACGAGAGCGTCGATGCCGCGGTGGCGCATGCCCTGCGCCTGGCGGAGGAGGGCGCCGACATTCTCGATATCGGCGGCGAATCCACCCGCCCCGGCGCGGACGATGTGTCGCTGCAAGAAGAGCTGCGCCGGGTGATCCCGGTCATCGAACGCCTCGCCAAGGAAACCGCGCTGCCGATCAGTATCGATACCTCGAAGCCCGAAGTGATGCGCGCGGCGGTCGCCGCCGGTGCGGGCATGATCAACGATGTCTACGCACTGCGCCGCGAGGGTGCGCTTGACGCTGCCGCCGCGCTCGGCGTGCCGGTGGTGTTGATGCACATGCAGGGCGAGCCGCGATCGATGCACGCCGCGCCGGACTACGACGATGTTGTTGCCGACGTGCATCGTTTCCTGGCCGAGCGCATCTTCTCGGCGGAAATGGCCGGCATCGCCAAGAGGATGATCGTCGTCGACCCCGGCTTCGGCTTCGGCAAGAGCACCACGCACAATCTCGCCCTGCTTGCGCGGCTCGATCGTTTCGGTGATCTCGGCGTACCGGTGCTTGCCGGACTGTCGCGCAAGCGCAGCATCGGTGAAATCACCGGCCGTGATGACTCGCGCGACCGCGTTCACGGCTCGGTCGCTGCGCACGTCATCGCCGCGCAGCGCGGCGCCAAACTACTGCGCGTGCACGACGTGGCCGCGACCGTGGATGCGCTGAAGATCTGGAATGCGGTGAACGGCGTGCCTGTCCCGCGCGGCGGCGCGTCTTCGGGGCCGGCGATTCGCTGGCCGGATGATGATTAATCCGTTCCGTGCAACAGAGGGCGCCTCACCATCGCATCCAGATCGAACCAGAATGTCGCTTTTGGCCCCTCCAACATGCCGTCTTCGAGGTGTGTTTCGGTGAATGCGACAGGTTCGCCGTCGGGCTTGGCGATCAAGGTCAGTCGGTACTGGTTTTCAGCGCACGCAACCCGTACCGGGATGCGTGCGCAGTCATCTCTTCATGCGTTCGTAGGAGGGCCTTCAGGCCCGATCTTTTTACACGAAAACCCTATGAACAACATGCTCGGGGCTGAAGCCCCTCCTACGTAAGCAGAGCCATTGAATTCAAACATATTCGAGCCGGATCAATAAGTCCGCCGTGTTTCGTGAGGAAGTTTCGACTCAGCGCGACCCGACTCCGGAATGAAACGCCCGCACCCGCGGGTCCACGATCCGGAACCACAGCGGCGGGCACAGCGCCAGCAGGAACATCGCGGCATAACCGCCCGGCAACTGCGGGCTGTCGGCGTGGTGCAGCAGCGACTGATAGCGGCGACGCGGCGTTTCATGGTGATCGGAGTGACGCTGCAGATGGAACAGCAGCAGGTTGCTGATCAGGTAATCGGAATTCCATGAATGCAGATGCGTGGTGCGCTCGTAGCGTCCGTCGGGCAGGCGCTGCCGTTCCAGACCGTAGTGCTCGATGTAGTTGATGATCTCCAGCGAACATGAGGCGAAGAATCCCTGGACGACGAAGAACGCAAGCCCGGTCACGCCCAGCCACAGCGTGGACACCGCCGCCAGCGCCAGCCACAGCGCCGTCCAGCGGATCAGTTCGTTGTCGATGCTCCACCAGCGTTTTCCCTGCTGATGCAGGCGCCGCGCTTCTAGCGCCCATGCATTCGTGGTATTGCGGATCAGCGCGCGCGGCATGAAGTGCCACAGCGATTGACCGAAGCGTGCGCTCGACGCATCTTCGGGCGTCGACACATGCACGTGGTGTCCGCGGAGATGTTCGATCTTGAAACCGTGGTAACCGACGCTGGTCAGCAACATGCCGCCGGCGCCGCGTTCCAGCGCGGTGTCCTTGTGGATCAATTCGTGAGCGACATTGATCGCCAATACGCCGCCGACGATGCCTTGCGACAGCAACCAGCCAGCGGCGCCTGCGATGCCGAAATTCGCGTGCGTAAAATGCCAGGCCGACCATCCCAGCACGCCAAGCTGCGCAGGCAGCGCTGCAAGCGTCATGATCCGGAACCAACGGTCGGCGTCGAGCGCTTTCACCTGCGCCGCATCCGGATTGCGCGGATCGTGGCCCAGGCTGTAGTCGGCCAGCGGCAGCAGCACGAACAGGAAGAACAGCGGGAACCAGGCCATCAAGTCGGGGTGGCCGCTGCGCGCGCCTAGCCATGCGGCTGCGGGCATCAACGCCGGCACCACGAAGACGAACAGAAAACCGAGGCGTTTCCACAGAGGCATGTGTCAAGCGTACGCAAACCCGCTGCAGTTGCAAGCCGCTCCGTCAGCGGCAGCGGCAGCGGGAGCGTCGCCGGCGACGGCCGGGGTATGCTGCGCGCCATCCGCAATGATCCCGGACCACGACATGACCGCCGGCCAGCCGCTGCTCATCACCTTCGGCCTCTATCTGGTCGCGATGATCCTGATCGGTCTGTGGGCCTGGCGTTCAACCGGCAGTTTCGACGACTACATCCTCGGCGCACGTTCGTTGGGGAGCTTGGTCACCGCGCTGTCTGCCGGTGCATCGGACATGAGCGGCTGGCTGCTGATGGGCCTCGCCGGGGCGCTGTATCTGGGCGGCGTGTCGGAGGCGTGGATCGCGATCGGCCTGGTCGTCGGCGCGTGCTGCAACTGGAAATTTGTGGCCGGCCAATTGCGCATCTACACCGAACGCACGCACAACGCGCTGACCGTGCCGGATTATTTCACCCATCGCTTTGATGATCGCAGCAAAGTGCTGCGCGTCTTCGAAAGTGCATAGCTATTGATCTTTGCAGGAGAGGCTTCAGGCCCGATAGCCGTGGACGCGATCATCCATCATCGAAGCACCGATTATCAGGACACCGATCATCAAGGCAGCGATCATCAAAGCAGCGATCATCAAAACAGCCATTATTAAAGCTATAACCATCGGGGCTGAAGCCCCTCCTACAGTACAAGACGTTCGGACTCATGACCGCCGACACCCGCCCGCTCGCCATCGCATTGATGGGCCCGACCGCTTCGGGCAAGACCGCGTTCGCGCTGGATTGGGCGCAGCGTTTCAATGGCGAGATCGTCAGCGTCGATTCGGCGCTGGTGTATCGCGGGCTCGACATTGGCGCGGCGAAGCCTACCGTCGATGAACTCGCAGCAGTGCCGCATCATCTGATCGACGTGCGCGATCCGTGGCAGCGCTATTCGGCCGCGGATTTCGCCAACGATGCGCGCGTCGCAGTCGAGGACATCGTCGCGCGCGGCCGCCTGACGATCCTCGCGGGCGGCACTGGCCTGTATTTCCGCGCCTTGCTGCAGGGGCTCTCGCCGATGCCCGAGGCCGATCCCGCGATGCGCGCGCAGCTCGAAGCGGAAGCGGGCGAACGCGGCTGGGCGGCGATGCACGCCGAACTGGCGCAGGTCGATCCCATCGCCGCCGCGCGCATCCACGCCACCGACCCGCAGCGGATCCAGCGCGCACTGGAGGTGTATCGGATCAGCGGCCGGGCAATCAGCGACTGGCAGCGCGAGTCCGCTGCGGCATCGCAGATATTTCCGTGCCGCGTGCTGAAACTCGCGGTGGCGCCGCAGGATCGCGCGATCTTGCACGCGCGCATCGAGCGTCGCTTCGACGCGATGCTGGATGCCGGGTTTCTAGATGAAGTCCACAGGCTGCGCACCTTGCCGGAACTGCGCTCGCATCCGGTGCCGCTGGACCTGCCCGCGCTGCGCGCCGTTGGCTATCGCCAAGCCTGGGAGCACCTCGAAGGCACGCTGTCGACGGGCGCATTCCGCGACCGCGCGATTTTCGCCACGCGCCAGCTCGCCAAGCGCCAGTTCACCTGGCTGCGCGGCGCGGTCGATCTGCGCTGGTTCGATCCCGCGATCGATGCGTCGCGGCTGGACGCGGCGCTGCGCGGTTTCCTGAAAAGCTGAACGGGCCGTCGCTGCGACGACCGTCGCGAAGCCGGCACGTGCAACCTTTGGCCGGCTTCCGGTTCACGCGCAGTTGTGTAACCATCCGGGTGTCCGGCAGGGGATGCAGGTCGCGATGCGACCGGGCCGCCGGCGAACGACCAATCATGCAATCCATCATGCGATCGTCACGATCATGTTGCATCCAATAACAACACCCAAAATGGGGAACACCATGTCGAAGGGGCAGTCTTTGCAGGATCCTTTCTTGAACGCTTTGCGCCGTGAGCGCGTTCCGGTTTCGATCTATCTTGTCAACGGCATCAAATTGCAGGGCACGATCGAATCGTTCGATCAGTTTGTCGTCCTGCTGCGCAACACCGTCAGTCAAATGGTCTATAAGCACGCGATTTCCACCGTGGTTCCGGCGCGCAACGTGCGCGTGGGTCCCGGCGGCGGCTACGTGCATTCGGCCGAAACCGACGACGACACCACCGGCGTCCTCGCGGCCACCGCCGACTGAATCCGCTGCAGCACGATCGTCCCAAGCACGGCCGTCTGAAGCACGGCCGTCTCAAGTACAACCGTGCAGCCGGCGGCGTACCGACGTTGCCGACCACGCCATGAAGTGACTTCGCATCGCGGGAGGCGCCGTCTCCCGCCATTCGTCATGCGCACGCGCGCGGTGTCCCCGCGCGCGGCATACTGGGCGCCTGTTTTCCCCCACGGATATCCCCCCGTTTGTTCGAACGATCCCGCAAGGGCGAAATCGCGCTCCTGATCCAGACCCATGCCGGCGGCCCGCCGGAACCCGATGTGCTGGAAGAATTCGCAGATCTGGCCCGTTCCGCCGGCGCCACGGTCGCGGCGCTGCTGCACGCCCGCATCGACCGCCCCAACGCGGCCATCCTCATCGGCAGCGGCAAGCTGGAAGAGGTGAAGGCCGCGGCCGATGCCACCGGCGCCGACCTGGTGCTGGTCAACCACAGGCTCAGCCCGGTACAGGAGCGCAACCTCGAAAAGGCGCTGGGCCGCCGCGTGGTCGACCGCACCGGCTTGATCCTGGATATCTTCGCCCAGCGCGCGCGCAGTCACGAAGGCAAACTGCAGGTCGAACTGGCCCAGCTCCGGCACATGGCCACGCGCCTGGTGCGCGGCTGGAGCCATCTGGAACGCCAGCGCGGCGGCGCCATCGGCCTGCGCGGCCCCGGCGAAACCCAGCTCGAAACCGACCGCCGCCTGCTGCAGAAGCGCGTGGAGCAGTTGCAGAAGCGGCTGGAGAAAGTGGAAGTGCAGCACACCCAGATGCGCCGCGCGCGCGTCCGCAGCGAGCTGCCGCGGGTGGCGCTGGTGGGCTACACCAATGCCGGCAAATCCACGCTGTTCAATGCACTCACCGGCGCCGATGCCTATACCGACGACCGCCTGTTTGCGACCCTCGACCCGACCGTGCGCCGCATCATACTGCCCGGCGGCGCGGCGATGCTGGCCGACACCGTCGGCTTCGTTCGCGACCTGCCGCACGATCTGGTCGCGGCGTTCCGCTCGACCCTGTCCGAAGCGCGCGAGGCCGATCTGCTGCTGCATGTGATCGACGCCGCCGACCCGCTGCGCGACGAACGCATCGCCCAAGTCGATGCAGTGCTGGCCGAGATCGGCGCGGGCGACATCCCGCAACTGCTGGTTTACAACAAGATTTAAACTCTGGTTAACTTTCAGCAGACTTTCTTCTCTGTTGACCGTTCGTGAGACCCATTCAGAGCAGCCAATGACTGAGATTATTGCACTTGAAGCTTATAACCTTGAAGTTTATAACCCATCACTACGCGAAGAGCCACGGGATAAGCCCGCTGCGGTTCTTCAGGTGAGACGGCAGGCTTCTATTCTAG
>JAYUIZ010000444.1:0-2089 GCA_043765595.1 Lysobacter sp.
CGCGGTCCAACTTGTCCTGCAGATCGGGATCCTCGAAATCCTCCAGGTCGAGTTTTGCCGCGTGCTCCATCAGGCGGATGCTGGTGGCGTTGGTGTAGCGCTCCGACAGCAGCGCGTCGGCATAGGCGATGACCCGGCCCAGCAAGTCCGACAGCACCGCCAGGCCCAGCTCCAGCAACAGCAGCCACAGGATCGGATCGAGATGGCCATCGCGCCACGCGGCGACCAGCCCCGCCGGCAGATCGGTGCCGGCGATGCGGATCGCTTCATCGATGATCAGCTTGCCCACGTACAGCGTGATCACCGGCAGCAGTGCGCGGATCAGGCGCAGCCCCAAGCTCACGCAGGTCAGCGCGCGGCTGGTCGCCCAGATCTCGCGCAGGAACGGCGGCAGGTTGCGCAGCGCGCCCATGCGCTGGCGCAGGCTGGGCGATGGACGGGTTGCTGTGGGGGCAGGCACGGGCTCAGGTTTCAGCACGGGTCAGCGGGCAGCGGCGGCGCCCATGTCGGCCAGCCCCTTCTCGAAGTCCTTGCCGATCATCGCGTCCATGCTCACGAAGGTGTCCATCAGCTTGGAAACGTAGACATTCGGCCCCTGCATCGTCCACATCACTTCGGTGCCGCCGTCCTTGGGGACCAGCACGAATTCGCTGACGTTGTGAGATTCGATGGGCTTGAGGAAATCCAGTTTGATGCGGATCTTCGACGCCGGCGTTGATTCGAGAATTTCCATGCGGCCTTCGCCAATCGCGCTGTTGCCGGTCCAGGTGTACGTTGCGCCGACGCCCGTAGCCGGGCCGCCGAAGGTGCGGGTCATGGCCGGGTCGAGCTTTTCCCACGGCGACCATTCGTTCCAGCGCCTGAAATCTTCGATCATGGCGAAGACCTTCTCCGGCGGCGCGGCGATCACTGCCTTGCGCTGGACCTGGAAGGTGTCGGGTTTGGTCGCGGCATAGCCCAGCACGCCCGCGATCGCGATCAGCAGCACGATGAGGATTGTCTTGAGCATGGTCTTCTCCTGGCAGATTGTTGAAAAACGTAGTTGCTGTGCGTTTTTCAAGTTGCGAGTCCTGCACAGCTGGACTCGTTCCCGGCGAATCAATCGCTTGCGCGCTTGCTTTGCGGTCGCAACCTTCCATGGCTGCGTCAGCAGGTTGTTTCCAAACAGACTGCTGAAGATAGATGGTGCGGGCATTGTCGGCCGATTCCCGGTGTCCGAAAGCGCCAGCCGCACGCCGCGCGCTAAAATCGCGGTCCCATACGCCACGACGGTTCCCTCCGTGTCCGCAGCCAGCACGTCCGCAGCCCGCGCCTCCATGCCCGCCGAGCGTCGCCCGGTGTCGATCCGCCAGGAAGACCTGATCCAGTCCATCGCCGACGGCCTGCAGTACATCAGTTACTACCATCCGGTCGACTACATCAAGAACCTCGCTGCCGCCTACGAGCGCGAGGAAAGCGTCGCGGCCAAGGACGCCATCGCCCAGATCCTGATCAATTCGCGGATGTGCGCCGAAGGCCACCGCCCGATCTGCCAGGACACCGGTATCGTCACGGTCTTCCTCGAAATCGGCATGGACGTGCGCTGGGACGACGCGACCATGGGCGTCGAAGACATGGTCCACGAGGGCGTGCGCCGCGCCTACCAACATCCCGACAACAAGCTGCGCGCCAGCGTGCTGGCCGACCCGGCAGGCACGCGCACCAACACCAAAGACAACACGCCCGGCGTGGTCAACGTGAAGATCGTGCCCGGCAATACCGTCGATGTGATCGTCGCTGCGAAAGGCGGCGGCTCCGAGGCCAAGTCGAAGTTCGCGATGCTCAATCCCTCCGATTCCATCGTCGACTGGGTGCTGAAGACCGTGCCCACCATGGGCGCCGGCTGGTGCCCGCCGGGCATGCTGGGCATCGGCATTGGCGGCACCGCTGAAAAGGCGATGCTGCTGGCGAAGGAAGCGCTGATGGAGCCGATCGATATCGTTGATCTGCAGGCCCGCGGCGCGTCCAACCGCGCCGAGGAGCTGCGGCTTGAGCTCTATGACAAGGTCAACGCGCTGGGCATCGGCGCCCAGGGCCTAGGCGGTTTGAC
>JAYUIZ010000445.1:0-2088 GCA_043765595.1 Lysobacter sp.
GTACTCGCCGCGGTCGGCCAGCAGCCACTCCAGCGCGTCGGCCTGCACCAGCCGGTGGCGGGCGCCGCCGAAGCCGTTGAGCTTCAGGTTGTCGGAACACCACTGCAGATACGTTGCGGAAAGATCGACCGACGTGGTCTGCGCCGCGCCGCCGACCGCCGCATGCACGGTCGCCGCGCCGGTATAGGCGAACAGATTCAGGAACCGCACGTCGCGGGCATCTTCGGCAATACGTAGCCGCATCGGCCGGTGGTCGAGGAACAGGCCTGTATCCAGATAATCGAACAGGTTCACTCGCAGCTTGGCCGCGCCCTCGCGGACCTCCAGCACTTCGCCGCGCTTGGACGTGCCGCTGTCGGCATATTTGCTGCCGCCCTTGCCCTTGGCGCGGGTTTTAACCGCCACGCGCTCGCGCGGAACCGCGAACGCATCGCGCGCGCCGGCCAGCAGTTCCTGCAGGCGTTTGCGGGTGGTCGCTTCCGGAATCTCGGCCGGCGCGGCGTATTCCTGCACATGCAGCCACAGTTCGCCGGTGGTGTCGCCGATGTAGACATCGACCGCCGCCGCGTATTCCGGGATATCGGCGTCGTACACGCGATGACAGGTCACGCCTTCGCGCGTGCGCCAGGTCTTGCTGGCCTTGAGATTCTTGCGGATGCGGTTCGAGACCATCTGCGCGCCTTCGCTCAGCATCGGCGTAGGGGCCTCTGCTGCCACCTCGCGCTGCGGCGGGCGCACCGGATCGCAGACGATCAATGCGCATTCGATCGCGCCGTTGAACACCTGGTATTTCTTCGCCGCACGCAGACCGGTGGCGCGCGCCAGCTCGGCATCGCCGCAGAGCAGGCTGGCCTTCCATTCCGGCGTCGCACGCTTGAGCGCATCGCCGAGCGCGCGATACAGCTGCGGATCGGCCGCAAGCCGCGCATCGTAGGGCGGATTGCAGACCACCAGACCGCGCGGCTCCGCCAGCGCAGGCAGTTGGCCGACATCGCAGGTGGTGAAGTCGATCACTTCAACCACCCCCGCGCGCTCCGCGTTCTCACGCGCGGCGCGGATCGCATGCGGATCCAGATCGCTGCCATAAAAACGCATCTGCAGCGCCGCACGACCCTGCTGCTCGCGCCGGGTCGCGTCCTCGATCAATGCGCGCCACTGCGCCGGATCGAAACCCAGCCAGCGCGACGGCGGCGCGCCGGCGGCCTGTAGATCCCGCAACAGCCCCGGCGCGACATCCGCGGCCATCAGCGCGCCTTCGATCAGCAGCGTGCCGCTGCCGCACATCGGGTCGAGCAGCGCGCCTCCTTCCGCATACAGCATTGGCCAGCCGCCGCGCATCAGCACCGCCGCGGCCAGGTTTTCCTTCAGCGGCGCCTCGCCCTGCATCTGCCGCCACCCGCGACGATGCAGCGGTCCACCGCCCAGATCGATCGACAGGATCGCCCTATGGCCGACCTTCGACGCCCGCACCACCAGATTCAGCCGCAGATCGGGCGATTCCAGATCCACGTTGGGACGCTCGCCGCCTCGTCCGCGCAGGGTGTCGACCACGGCGTCCTTGATCCGCTGCGAGGCGTAGCGCGCATGGGTAATGGCGTCGCCGGAGACGTGCGCATCCACGGCCAGAGTCATGTCGGCGCGCAGATGCTGCGCCCAATCGATCGCGGCAGCGCCCGCATACAGCGCGCGCTCGTCAGGGCAATCGTATTCAGCGATCGGCCAGAGCACGCGGCTGGCGAGCCGCGACCACAGCACAGCGCGCTGGGCGTCGTGGAGCGTGCCTTCGACATTCGCGCCCGCGCGCGCGGCGGTGGCGTGCGTACAGCCGAGCGCGAGCAGCTCGTCGACCAGCAGATATTCCAGACCCTTGCCACAGCTGACGAAAAAATTCATGTGAGGAATTTCATGAGGGCAGACCTGTCAAAAGTACTGCGAAGGCATCGGCCGAGGCCTGCACGTGATTGGAGAGGCGATGACTGTCGTCGACCATCAGCAAGCGCGCTCGGCGACTGTGCGCCCAGTCCGCGACCGCCATCGCAGGAATCAGTTCATCGTCCCAGCCGTGGATGATCGAGATCGGCACGTTCG
>JAYUIZ010000446.1:0-5792 GCA_043765595.1 Lysobacter sp.
GCTGCAGGTGCCCGCCGTTGAGCTGTTGGCACAGCGGATGAGGACAGACCTGTCAGAGGCTCACGTGACCGCGCATTCTATTTCCGCTTGCTTTGCAGCACGCGACTTCGCCATATCAAAAGGACTGAAATGAGCAACCTTGCGCAGCCAGCCACCAAGTCGGCACGCCATGAGAGCGACGTGTTCGGATACCCGCATTTCATGACTGTGCTGGCTGGCCAGACCGTTTCGGTATTCGGTTCGCAGATGGCGGCCTTTGCCATCAGTATCTGGATCTACCACGAAACCGGATCGGTGATCCAGTTTGCTGCGGTGATTGCCGCGCAGCTCGTTCCGGTGATTCTCTTTACGCCCCTTGCGGGAGTGATCATCGACCGCTACCGCCGCAAAAACGTGATGCTGGCGTCGGAGGTCGCACTGATCGCCGCCTCGTTGCTTATCTATGCTCTTATCTCGATCGGAGCGTTGACGCCAAACACCATTCTGGCATTTGTCCCGCTGATCGCGCTGTTCGGCTCCGTGCATCAGATCGCGTACGCTTCATCGATTCCGCTGCTGGTGCCGCGTGCCGCCTATGGCAGAGCAAACGGGTTCGTGCATGTGGGCATCAATGGCAGCGCAGCAGTGGTGCCGTTGATCTCGGTGTATGCCCTGGAAAGCCTGGGCCTGGGCGCCGTGGTGCTGCTGAACGTCGCCACTTACCTGATCGCCGTCATCAGCCTCATGTTTGCGAAGTTCATGGAGATGCCACCCAGCGCCCGATCGGCTACCGGCTCTGGACTGAAACAACTGCTCATGCAACAGTCGTTTGGCATCAACTACATATGGTCGCACCAAGCGCTTTTGGTACTGGTCGTATTCATGTGTGCGATAGGATTTCTCAATGGAATGGTCTTGGTGCTGTTCCGGCCCATGATTCTCTCGACGGAGTCCGCGACCGTCCTTGGTTGGCTCGTAACCATCGCTGGAGTCGGCGGACTTGCCGGGGCTATCGTTGCCGCCGCAGTGTCGGGCCGCGATAAGAAAATCGAAACTTTGTTGCTCGCTTCTGCCGTGTCGGGCCTGAGCATGCTGTGTTGCGGCCTGAGCACCAATCTGGGTCTGATCGCCGTGCTGGTATTTGTCTTTTCGTTCTCCGCTCCCTTTATTCTCGTGTCTGCGCAGACGCTGATGCAGACCATTACACCCACCGAAATCCAGGGGCGCGTCTTTGCGTCGCGCTCGGCTCTCGCCGGGATAGCCCTCATCACTGCGGTCATCGCCTCGCCGCTGCTCGCCGAGAACCTGTTCGGACCGTGGATGCACCAAGTGAGCATGCTCGCCCCAGTCACCGACTTTCTGGCTGGGGACAAGAGCGCGGGGATGAGAGTGGTGTTTATCCTGGCGGGCCTGGCCATGATGACGCTTTCGGTAATGTCCCTGCAGGGGCGACACTTCCGTGCGCTGCGCCGGCAGATCCAGAAAGGCGAGCTGCCGGCCACCAATCCAACTTGATTGTGATGGAAGCCAACCTGACAAGTCATTTGAATCGTCCCGGTTCGCCAAACCTTTCCAAACCGAAGATGAAGGCAATCTCGGAGGTGTGCATGAGCAGCAAGCGGTGTTTGAACGAGCCAAAGGTCGAGGCGGCTAACAGGTGCTTGAGCAGGTTCGATCGGTGCGTGATCTCGCTATTTTCGCGAAGGTGAGCATCAACTCATTGTATGCATGGGTCGGCAGATCATTGCCCGCATCTTCCAATGCATCGCACGTCACCGGATTGACCTTTATCGTACATGTCCGCATCACGATGCTGAGCTCGCGTAGCAACCTGCGTAACGTGTTGAACAACCAAGCGTGCTGCAACTTCAGGGTCCCTCGCTACTATGCAGCGCCTGCTGTAAAGCCAAGGTTTGCGATTGACGTGCACCGGCCTGTTGCCCGAGTATGCAAGGGCACAGAAGTTTATTTCGCCCATCGGACGCTGCGTCCGATGGGTATCAAACATTGAAGATAAATGCCGACGAGGGCGTCCATATGCGTATAAATCCGCTTTTTCCTGCCTCAGATCATCACCCGGTCGTGATCACGCCTATGCAGGATCCCAGCTTGAAAGGTTTATACGAATACTTGGCGTCCAGCGAGGACCGAATGCAGCAATTGCTGCTTAAGCATGGCGCCATCCTGTTCCGCGGCTTCGAGCTGAACGGCGCGCACGATTTCCGAAGCTTTGTTGAAAGGTTGGGCGCTACGCCGTTTGAATACATCGGCGGCAATTCGCCTCGTAGCCGCGTCGCCGTCGACGTGTACACCTCTACCGAATATCCGGCCAGCCAAGTCATTTCGCTGCACAATGAAATGTCCTATCTGCCACGCTGGCCGTCACGATTATTCTTTTACAGTGTTCTTGCTGCGAAATCGGGCGGCCAGACTTCGCTGGCCAACAGCGGCGACGTGATGCGGGCGCTTCCTGTGGAGATCGTGTGCAAGCTCCGCGACAAGAAGATCAACTACATACGCAACTTCCACTCGAATTTCCCGCTTGGCAAGAGTTGGCAGGCGACTTACCAGACCGAAGATCGCGCTGAAGTCGAGAGCACCGCAGCCGAGCAGGGGTCGACCTGTGAATGGCTGCCCGGCGGGATGTTGCGCGTGTCGACCTGCTGTGGCGCCTTGATGACGCATCCGCAATCCGGAGAGGAGGTGTGGTTCAACCAGGCCGAGCAGTGGCACTCTTCTGCGCTGGATCCGGTCACCCGCGAAATGCTTGAGCAGATGGTCGGCAAGGGCAACCTGCCGCATGAGTGCGAATATGGCGACGGAGAACCGCTGGAAGAAAATGTGCTGGCGGAAATCCGCCAGGCGCTCGACGCCAGCAAGCTGCTGTTCGATTGGCAGCACAACGATCTACTGATGGTCGACAACATTCTGATGATGCACGGGCGCGAGTCGTTCAAGGGTGAACGCAAAACGCTCGCTTACCTGTCGGCGACCTGAGTCGGCATCGATTTATTTCCGGCGACCGGTGAATCGCCCGCCTGTGACGCACTCCAGGATCAGACAATCTTTTCCGGGGGCGGGCTTTTCCGGGGCCGGGAAACATCATCAGGAACGAAGTCCATTTGCGTACGAAGATTCATCCGTCGGGTAAGACCGGTTGCATCGGGAAAGACATACCGGTTGCTAGCTTGCCGCCAGTGCATCGACGCCGGGGAAGCGTCGTCCACGCCATCGCGCCGGTGCCTGAACCGCCCGATCACCAGATCAGATCGTCGGGCACCTGGAACCGCGCGTAGTAGGCATCCTCTTCCGAGCTTGCGGCGGAAGGTCCGGTGCCTTCGTCCTGGCCATGATCGAGCACAATCATGTAGGCATCGCGCTCGCGAACCTGGTCGGCGGCCGTTCGCGGCAACAGCTCGTAGCGGTCGTCGAGACGAGCGATGACCAACACGCCGGAAGACAGCTTCTTGCGCAGGTCGGCGTCGATCAGCAGGGTGCGGATGGCGCCGTCGGCGGTGAAGCGGTATTGGCTCTCGCCCGTGCGCGGCACTTTCCTGTCCTGGATGATCTGTCGTGCTTGGGCGCGAAGTTCAGCCGCGTGCGCCTGCGTTTTGCGCTCGGCGGCGAGGGCGCGATCCCGCTCGGCCTTCTGGGCGCGTGCCCGCTCCGCTTCCAACTGGATCTCGCTGGGCTGCGGCGGGCCTTTGCCGTGCCGGGCCTTGTTCTGCTCGCGCGCCACTTCGGCGACCTTGGATTTCTTGACCAGGCCCGCTTTGAGCAGTTGTTCCTGAAGCGGATTCGGCTTTGTCATGTCGCAGTTTCCTGCCGGTGGAGTTCCGGCCCATCATACCTGCCGTCCACACCGCCGGCCTGCCTTCTGCAGAAGGACGCTGTGAAGTGCCATGCCCGCGAGTAGACATAGGGTCCGTGACGGACCGGAGTCGCTCAGGATTTCAGTTTCCACCCGGTCCTGAAGATCCACCACACCGCCACCAGGCACAGCGCCAGGAAACCGAGGATCGCGGGCAGACCCACGCCGATATTTTCTGGAAGTCGTTGGCCCACATGCCGATGATGAAACCGAATAGGCTGAAGGTCACCGCGTTCAGCAGCAGGACGCACAGCATCCAGAACGGATGGGCGATCTCATGGAGCACGAAGATGCGCACGGTGATCAGGATCAGCACGCCCAGGATCGATGAAAAGGCTGCGACACCTGATCGTACCGGAGTCGCGTCCGTTCCATTGTCCGGTATCAGGGAAATTCAGCCCCTTATCTGTTCCGGGAAGCTGCGCTGCGCTCAGCCGGCGAAGAACATCGACATGAAGCGCTGGGCGATCACCGGGTCGAGATCGTACTGCGCGGGGTCGACGGCCATGCGCTGGGCAATCTGCGCGACCTTGGCGAACTCTTCGGGATTCTGCGCGCAGTGCTGCAGCAGATTGCGCGTCTGCTGTTCCAGTTCGGTGCTGGCCGCGAGCCAGCGCGGGTCGAAGCGTGGCATCCGCGAGAACGCGTCCGTCGGCAGTCCGTCCGGTCGCCACTGCAAGCGCAGTCCGCTGCCGTTGTGCTGCGCCACCAACGGCAGTGTTTGACCGGCGGCGACGCGCGCTTCCGGCAGGAACTGCAGGCCTTGTTTCCAGTGCAGCGCGTCGCCGCCGTCTGGCGCGTTCGATAGCACGGTGTCGGCATCTAGGCGCAGATCGAACCAGAACAGGATCGCGCCGACGGTGCCTTCG
Source organism: Lysobacter sp. (assembly GCA_043765595.1). Taxonomy (GTDB): domain Bacteria; phylum Pseudomonadota; class Gammaproteobacteria; order Xanthomonadales; family Xanthomonadaceae; genus Lysobacter_I. The sequence continues at coordinate 4,720 of JAYUIZ010000446.1, forward strand.
GCGAGCGCGGGCACATCGATCGTGCGTTCCTGTGGTGCAGGACCCGCGGTAGCGAAATCGAAATCGAAGAGGTCGAACGGCGCGCTCAACGCGCGATAGTCGAGCGTGCGCGCATCGACGTTGATGAAGCTGGGCGATGCGCAGTAGGGATTGAGCAGCGTGGCGTCGACGTTGAGGATGCGATCGATCCGGCACTCCACCGCTATCGCCCGCAGTCTCGCGCCCGCAGGCAGATAGCGCGCATCGGCGCTGAGCAGGTGCTCACGCGCATGCGCTAGGAAATGCAGTATGCCTTCGCCGATCAGGCTGCAATCGAACAGTTTGAAGATCGCAAGATCGGCGCGATCTGGCAGATCGTCGGGCACGATGAGCGTGCGGCATTCTTTTGTGATTAAGGCAATGCGGTCGGCCCAGCCATTGGAAGCGATGACTTCGCGTCCGATTTCCGCGATGACAGGATGCTGTTCGCAGCCGATGACGCGTGCGGCGCCGGCCTGCGCTGCGAACATCGACAGCGCCCCACAGCCCGCGCCGATATCCAGCGTCAGTTGCGAGGGTGCTGCTGCGAGCGCGGCGTGCAGTGCCTTGCGATAGCCAGCGTTGCACGTTGCATCGCCGAGCATCGGTACGTACCAGGTTGGCACGGCGTGCGCGCGCTGCTGTGTCGGTGGTGGCGAAGTGCGCACATGCAGCCGGGTTTCGTGCGCTTCAATGCGCAGCGCCAGCGATTCGCCAATACGTATCGGCATTGGGTCGGTGTAGTACGTCGCAGGGCGGATGCAGCGCAGATCGCTGTCCGGTGCGCTGCTGATGCGCGCTTCACCCAGCTCTGCCTCAAACCACACCAGGATCGCATCGACGCGCCCGTCGGCAATGGCAGGCAGGGACAGATCCCACGCGATGTCGGTGAACTCAGCGAAATCGAGCGCACCGATTTCCAGCGGCGCGGTGAGCGCGATCCAGAATTCAGCGTCCAATTCCAAGGGCTGCGGATATGCGCTCCAGCGCAGTCGGTTGATGGCGTCCAGCATGAGTGCTGCTGCTCCAGACGCATCGGCTGCGTCCGGATAGTT
>JAYUIZ010000447.1:0-5791 GCA_043765595.1 Lysobacter sp.
AGCGTAGCGTCGAAGCGGAAGTCGATGCGATGCGCGTCGTCGACAACGAATCGCCGCTGCGGCTGGTGCTGCTGCAGGGCATCGCCCGCGGCGAGAAGATGGATCTGATCCTGCAGAAAGCCACCGAATTGGGCGTGGCAGCGATCGCGCCGGTATTCGCGGACCGCACCGAAGTCAAGCTCGACGGCGACCGCCTGGAGAAGCGCATCGCGCACTGGCGCAGCGTCGTGACCTCGGCCTGCGAGCAGAGCGGGCGCGCGCGCGTGCCCGAAGTTTTGGCGCCGCGCGGCCTTGCCCAAGCCGCAGCGTCGCTGGACGCGGATGCGCTGAAGCTCACCCTGGATCCGGTCGGCGAACATCGTTTCGACACGCTGTCGCCCAGCGTCGCCGGCGGCATCGTGATCGGCATCGGTCCGGAAGGCGGCTGGTCGGAAAAGGATCGAATCATCCTGCGCACGCACGGCTTCAGCGGTCTGCGCCTCGGCCCGCGCGTGCTGCGCACGGAAACCGCAGGGCTCGCCGCGATCGCGGCGTTGCAGGCGAAGTTCGGGGATTTGTAGGGCGGGTCTTGTACCCGCCATTTTTGCTGCGAAGACATTGTCGCAGCCGGGATTACCGTAATGGCGGGTGCAAGACCTTTTCGACGGCAAGGTGTATGCCGGGCTGAAGATGTCGAAACCGGGATTACTGTAATGGCAGGTGCAAGACCCGCCCTACGACACCATCAAGCCGCGGGCCGCAACACCTCAACGATCATCCGCTCGGCGGCGTCCAGATCGGGCACCAGCGCCACGTCCTCGTTGAACATCACCCGCAGGCGGATGCCATCCGGCATGACTTCGCGGTGTTCGCTGTCGATGATCATGTTGTCGCGGGAAATCGTGACCAGACGCGGGAAGCCCTGCGCCACCAGCGCGAAGTACGGTAGTTTCGGGTCGCCGCCCAAGGCCTTGATCACGATGACCTTGGTGCCGATGGCCGCGCCTTCCGAGTGCGTTCCCGCGATGCGCGCGAACGAGACCAGCGGCAGGCGCCAGCCGCGCCAGCGGATCTGGCCAAGCAGCCAGTCCGGCGCGTTATCCAGCGGTTCCGGGTCGACGTAGGACAAGACCTCTACCGTCGCCGCGTTCGGCAGCAGCAGCTGCGAGCCGGCAATCTGGATAAGAACGCCTCGAATGTCGCTGACGATCGTGCTGTTCACGGGAGTGCGGGTCCTGGATTCGTTCAACTGGGCCAGCGCGACGCGAGTCGACCAGCGAGTTCGGCGGGCAGCCCCGAGGTCACGCCGAGGTTACGCAACTCGGCGCAGGCCGCGCCGTCGTAGCAGTCTTCGGGGGACTGGGCGAGTACCAGAGTGCCGTTAGCGGCTGCAGCCATCGCGCTGTGGACCAGCTGCGGATCGCTGCCGCTGAGGAACACAAGCGCACTGGCGCTGGAGGGCAGCACCGCGAGCATCGCCGCGGGCGGAGCAGCGTCATCGACGAAGCCGAAACTACCGGCGCTAGCGTTCAAGCCGATGCCGTCAGGCAGGAAATAGATGGTGCCGGCGCTCGCCGTCGCGCCGCTTTGCGCCAGCGCGACCGGCAGCGCTGCGGTGCGCTCCATCTGCGCGACCAGACGATCATAGCGACCGCCCTGCAGATGCAAGCGTACCAGCACCACCGCAATGAATTCGGCGGGCAGCGACGACAACAGTTGGCGCGCGGGATCAGGACCGCCAAGACCCGCTTCGATCAATACCACCGGCGTGGCCTGGATGCCGAACGCTTCGGGCGCGCCTTCATCCAGATCGACCAGCGACATGCTGGAGATACGCGATTCAATCGCCGACATATCGTGCGCAGCCGGGCTGGCGGTGGGTTTCTGGACTGGAATGGGCGTGTCGTCGACCGGCGCCAGCGACAGGCCGCCGAGCGAAAACCCAGGCTTCGGGTCCGCTTGGGGTGCGGCTGGCGCGGCCTCGGCAGCCGCGGCCACACTGCTCGCGATCAACGCCTCGAACGACATCACTTCTTCTGAAGACACCAACGTTGCCGACGCGCGCGACGGTGCGTCAACGGAGGAGATCGAGTCGAGATCGAGCGCTTCAAAGCCCGAGACTTCTTCGTCGCTGAAGTCGAGCCCGCCATCGAAGTCGCCATCGAATCGATTCATCGCCACCGGCTCGCCGCTTGTCGGCGGCAGATCGGTTGCGGACAGTTCTTCGAGGAAAAACGCATCCTCATCGAGCCGCATCGGCACGACGATCGGCGCAGGTTCGGTGGCGATGCTGTCGATTTGCATGCTGTCGATTTGCATGCTCTCGAGCTGCATGCCGTCGAGCTCGACACTCTCCAACGTCATGCTATCCAAGGTCATGCTGTCCAAGGTCATGCTGTCCAGCGTCATGCTGTCCAGCGATACATCTTCAATTCCCGCGCCCTCGTCGGTCGTGAATGTCTCGAACGAAATGTCATCGGACGCAGCGGCGTACGCCTGCGGTTCGGCATCCATCGATTCCAGCGCCATCGTTTCGAACGACGACGTCTGGAACGATGCGATTCCTGACTCGGAAGGAGGCGATGCAACCGGCGGGAGCGGCGGCGGCATGGTGTATGTGGGCAGGGCTTGCCTCGGCGCGGACCCTGCCTGCGTTGTCGAAGCGGGCATCGCGTCGATCAGCGCCGTGTCCGGCGACGACAGCGCGATCTCGGGCACGATGTCCATCAGCACGAAGTCCATCAGCACGACATCCACCGGCGCGCCGTCGGCGGGCACACTGTCTGCATGCGCCACCGCTTCGCGGGTGAAGGCCGTCATGTCCACATCGGCGTACGCCGCCGCAGGCTTCGGAATCTGTCCCGGAGACGGCTGCCAGTCTTGGTCGCTTTCGGTGCCGGGCGGCAGCACATTGCTGTCCTTACGGAGCTTCGCTGAGAGGTGGCGCGCCCATCGCGCCGTATCCCAACCGGCGCGATGCGCGGCAACATCGGCCTCGTCGTAGATCACGATCAGCGCAGGATCCGAGAGCAGGGCCTCAAGCTTGTCGAGCATGGGTTCGATGCTGGGTTCCAGCGCGACCAGCACCGCCTGCGGATTCAACGCGCGCAGCGCGGCCTCGTCGGCGTTCGCCGGATCGACGGCAACCAGCAACTCGGCCCCTGCCTGTCTCACCGCTTCGGCGAGTTGATCGGCGGCTTTGCCCGCGCGCGCCAGCAGTACGACGCGCGGCGCGGCGGCTTGGGAGACGGCGTCAACCATCTGACCTCACCGGTTTCGACTCTTTCTCTTCCAGCAGCGCGAATACATTGCGCATGAGTTCGTTCTCCTGATACGGCTTGCCGAGGTAACGGTCGACGCCGATGTCCATCGCGCGCTGGCGGTGTTTGTCGCCGGTGCGCGAGGTGATCATGATGATCGGCACGTTGGCCAGGCGCGGGTCCGCCTTCATGATGGTCGCCAGTTCGTAACCATCCATGCGCGGCATTTCGATATCGAGGAGCATCAGGTCCGGAACGCGATCGACCATGCGTTCCAGCGCGTCGATACCGTCCTTCGCAGTAAGTACCTCGAAATTGTTGCGTTCCAGCACGCGGCTGCTGACCTTGCGCATAGTGATCGAGTCGTCCACCACCATGACCAGCGGAACCGCGCGCTGTTCGGCGGCGGGCGCTTGCAGCGCTTCTTCGAGTTCGAGCAGCTGCGCGGCCTGGCGGCGCACCAGCGGCGCGACGTCCAGAATCACCACCACGCTGCCGTCGCCCATGATCGTGGCGCCGAAGATGCCGGGAATCGAGGCGACCTGCGGTCCGATCGGCTTCACCACGATTTCACGGTTGCCAAGGATCTGGTCGACCGTCACCGCGACGTGCAGATCGCCCGAACGGGTGAGCAGCAGCGGCATCTGCAGCTGACCTTCGGCCTTCGCCGGCGCATGGCCGAGCAGCTTGCCAAGATCGTGCAGCACGTACTCTTCGTTGCCGTAGCGGTAGCTGGTGAGGTCGCCGCTCGCCAGTTCCTGGCGTTGGATGCGACCGACGCCGCGAACCGAAGCGATCGGCACCGCGAACATGATTTCGCCGATGCGCACGAAGGCGGCCTGGGTGACCGCGAGGGTCTGCGGCAGACGCAGCGTGAAGACAGTACCGGTGCCGCGCTCGGAGTGGATGTCGAGCGTGCCGCCAAGCTGGCGGACTTCGCTGGCAACCACGTCCATGCCCACGCCGCGACCGGCCAACTGGCTGACTTCCTCGGCGGTCGAGAAACCGGGCTCCAGGATCAGCGCATCGAGCTGGGCGTTCGACAGCACCGCGTCTTTGCGGACGAGGCCACGCGTTTCGCCGCGCTGGCGGATGGCGTCGCGATCAAGCCCCTTGCCGTCGTCGGTGATCTGCAGCACGACTTCCGAGCCTTCCTTGCGGATGGCGATGGTGACCGTGCCTTCGGCTGGCTTGCCGGCGGCGCCGCGCTGATCGGGTTTCTCCAGACCATGCGCCACCGCGTTGCGGAGCATGTGCTCCAGCGGCGCGGTCATGCGTTCCAGCACGTTGCGGTCGAGTTCGCCTTGGGCGCCGTCGAGCTTGAGTTGGACGGGCTTGCCGGTATCGGTCGCTGCCTGACGCAGCACCCGACGCAGACGCGGTACGACAGTGTCAAACGGCACCATGCGGGTGCGCATCAGACCTTCCTGCAGCTCAGAGCTCACTCGCGACTGCTGCAACAGCAGCGTGTCGTAACCTTGGGTCAGGTCGTCGAGCGTGCTCTGCAGGCTGCTCAGGTCGGCCGCGGTTTCGGCAAGCGCGCGCGACAGCTGCTGCAGGTTGGAGAAGCGGTCGAGTTCCAGCGGATCGAAGGTCTCGTCGCGGGTTTCGCCCTCACGCTGGTAGCGCGCGATGATCTGCGCTTCGGTTTCGATATCCAGACGGCGCAGCTGATCGCGCAGACGGATGTTGGTCTGCGCCATTTCCGCGGTAGCGCCGCGGAACGCGCCGAGCTGCTGTTCAAGTCGCGAACGATAGATCGCAACTTCGCCGGCATAGTTCACCAGACGGTCGAGCAGTTCGGCGCGGACGCGTACCTGCTCCTGCGTCCCACGTAGACCGACGTCGTCATCTGCGTTGGCGCCGAAGTCCACCGGCAGCGACAAGGGCCTGAGTTCGAGCAAGGGCGCGAAGCTCGGCATCTGAGCTGCGGCCACTTCGGCATCAGGCTGGAGTTCTGCCTCAGGCTGGAGTTCTGCCTCAGGCAGGAGTTCAACCTCAGGCGCGCTGTCGTCCACGGCATCGACGGCTTCCGGCGCGGCGACGGGAATCTCGAACTCGTATACATAACCAACACGAGCGACGTATTCGCGTGCATCCGGTTGGGCCGGCGCAACAATCTCGGTGAAGGCTTCCTCAACGAACACACCATCGTCGAACGTGTGCTCGGTAAGCGTCTGCTCGACCAGCGCCTGCTTGACCGGCGGTTCTTCGTCGAATGCTTCCACGGTCAGCGGCAACCCTTCGCGCGTGACAACGCCGGATGCGGTTTCGAGCGGAGTTTCCTCGACAGCAGGGGGATCGGACTTGGCTTCTTCGAGAGAGATCTCTTCAAAAGCGACATCTTCAAAGGTGCTCTCTTCAAAGGTGATCTCTTCGGAAACCGGCTCTTCTATCGTCGGCTCTTCAGCAGCCGGCTCTTCGACCGCGGCTTCTCCGAGCGCAGCAGCTCCCAACGCGGCTTCTTCGAGGATTAGTTGCTCAATAGCCGCTTGCTCAGTAGCCGCTTGCTCGATGGCCGCTTGCTCGATGGCCGCTTGCTCGATGGCCGC
>JAYUIZ010000448.1:0-2074 GCA_043765595.1 Lysobacter sp.
ACTTGAGACGTCACCTGGACCACTTCGGTGTCGATCAGCCCGGACGCGATGGTCTTGGCAACCGCCGTGCCGGTCAGCGCGCCGATCAGGTTCATGACGGCGGCCAGCATCACCGCCTGGCCGGGCGTCAAAACCTTGGTAGCGACGACCGTCGCGATGGAGTTGGCGGTGTCGTGGAAGCCGTTGATGAATTCGAAAATGTACGCGGCCAGGATGACCAGCAGGACGAGAGGATGTCGCGGTAGAGCTCCAGCATCAGCCGGTCGGCTTCGTTCTCGATCGCGCGCAGCTTCTCGTTGAGCGCGGTCATGCGGTCGATATCGAGGCGACGCAGTTCCTTGACCATCTCCACGACCACGCTGGCGGCCTGCTCCAGCATCGCAGCGCGCGGCGCGAAGTCGATGTCCTCCAGGTGGCGCACCGCCAGCGAATAGCGGTCGGCGAACTTTTCGACCTGCTTGGGGATGCGGTACAGGGCGGAACCCAGCGCCTCGATGTCTTCGCGCTCGATCGGGGTGATGAAGCTGTCGACCAGGGCCTTGCCGATCTTCTCGGAGGCGGCGCGTTCGCGCTGGCGCGCCAGCTTGAAGGGGTCCAGCGCCGGCTGGCGCTCGGTGACCTTCATCATCGTGTGCAGCGCGGAGGTGCTGGCGAGGGCGGCCGCAGCGGCCTCGTCGAGCAGATCGTAGAACTGCTGGCCGGAGCCGAAGATCGTTTGCCGTGAAAACATGGGCGGACGCCTCGTGACAATGATGTGAACAACGTAAGTACGAATTATGACTTAAACATGACATCCGCCTTGCCGATGTCACTGCACGGACATTTCAATGTCACGAACACCCCATCCGTGGCTTCCGCTCCCGTCCCGGTCACAACTGAACGCGGCTCGCGCCGACGGTCCGGGACGGTCATGACCGCCTGCTATCATCCGCCCACCCCTCGATGCCCAGCCCCGTGACCTTTCCCCCGATGCCCCGCCCGACGCCGGAGCCCCCCGAACGCAGTCGTAGCCGCCCCGCAGCCCGTGTGGCGGGCCGCAGTCAGGGAGCATCCAGCCGTGCTTGAGCTGTCGGTGGTCGCCGCCCTGATCCTGCTGAACGGTTTCTTCGCGCTGTCTGAAATGGCGCTGATGACTTCACGCAAGACCCGCCTGAAGCAGATGGCCGAACACAGCAGCGGCGCGCGCAAGGCGCTGGCGCTGGCCGAGCATCCGGACAATCTATTGTCGACCGTGCAGGTGGGCATCACCTCGATCGGCGTGCTGACTGGCGTGTTCGGCGGCGAAGCCATCGGTCTGGCAGTCGCGAGCTGGTTCGGCGATCTGATCCCCAACCTGCAGGAATACGCACGCTCGGTCGGGATCGGTACCGCGGTCACGCTGATCACCGCCAGCACCGTAATCTTCGGCGAACTGGTGCCAAAACGGCTGGCATTGACCAATCCGGAAATCATTGCCAGCAAGGTCGCGATCCCGCTTGACCTGCTTTCTCGTTTTGCCAAACCTTTGGTGCGGACGCTCGGCGCGATCAACCGCGGCGTGCTGCGCATGCTCGGCATCTGCGACGACGCCCGCAACGCGATCACCGAAGAAGAGATCCACATGCTGGTGAGCGAAGGCCACGAGCAGGGCATCATCGACGATGACGAACGCAACATGATGCAGCGGGTGATGCGTCTGGGCGATCGTACGGTCGAAAGCATCATGACCCCGCGGATGCGGATCGTCTGGCTGGATGCCAACGCCAGCTTCCACGAAAACCTCGCCGAGATGCGCGAGACCCCCTACTCACGCTATCCGGTCTACCGTGGCAGCGATACCGAAGTGCTGGGGCTGCTGGAGGTGAAGTCGCTGCTCGACCGGCTGCAGGAAACCCAGCCGGACCTGTTCGCGACCCTGCGCCAGGCATTATTCGTGTCCGAGTCCACGCATGCCTTGAAACTGCTGGAAATCTTCCGCGAAGAGCAGCAGTCGCTGGCGCTGGTGGTGGACGAATACGGCGAGATCACCGGTATGGTCACCGTCAACGACCTGATGGGCGCCGTGCTGGGCCGGCTGCAGTCGGGCGAAACCCCG
>JAYUIZ010000449.1:0-5741 GCA_043765595.1 Lysobacter sp.
CGCCGAGGGCGAACGAGAAGCCGATACGCAACAGCAGATCCAGTCGGCTGTGGCGCATGTAGGCCTGATACAGCCCGAACGTGAGCATGGCGCCGGTCAGGCACAGCGCGACCAGCACCGAACGCAGAGCGATGCCCTCGATGAAATAATCGAGGCCGACGGGATCCGCATGGAAGCGCAGCCGCGCAGCGGCCATGACCGACACGATCAATGCGCACAGCTCGGTGAACCACAAACTGCGGATCGCGAATTTTTTACGAGTGGATCTGACCGTCCTCACGCATCCCCCTGACTGACACATGCGGAGCGCGCGGCCAATGGCGCGCAGAACCGCCCGACACCCGGTCCGCCGAGGCGGTCCGAATTTTCCAGGCTGTTCTGCACTTGCCCCCTGTGCCGACGCCGCCCCTCTCGACCAGGGTGGCGGACGCGCTTTCGCAGCGTCCGCAACTTCCCGCCCCGGTTCATTATCCAACAACGTCACACTTTGCCAAAGCCGGACAGAATATTCGCGATCCGATGATCACCGTACTCTGCCATGCGTGTGCGCATGGTCCTGATCGATCAGATATCGGATGGCCGGTCGCGGCACGCTTGTTGCATATATTCAACACACGACATTTCGCCGGAAAGGCGTCAAGCCGACACGGTGCGATCGCGACCCTCGCCTTTCGCCCGATACATCGCACTATCCGCGCGCCGCAACAGCATTTCAACGTCATCATCATGGGCGGCCTCGGCGACGCCGAGGCTGACGGTGACGCGCTCGTCCTCGGCGAAGCCATCGTATTTAGCGCTGTAGATCGCATTCCGCAGCGCTTCCGCCACTTCGAGGGCGCGCGCCGCGACGGTGCCGGGCAGTACGATCAGGAACTCCTCGCCTCCCATCCGCCCGACGCGCGCAGTCTCCGGAAGCTCACGGCCCACGGCATCGGCGATCGCGCAGAGGACACTGTCGCCGACATGATGACCGTACTGGTCGTTGATGCGCTTGAAATAATCGACATCGAAGGCGATGACGCTCAAATGTTCGTCCCTGTGTTGCGCCGCAGTGAGTTCGCGCTCCATGAAATCCATGATTTTCCGGCGGTTCGGCATGCCGGTCAGTTCATCGGTCATCGCCAGCCTGCGCAATCGACTGCTCTTGTTCTGTAGTTGCAGCACCATCACCGCAAGCAGCGTGAAGAATGCCGCGCCCAGAATGATGAAGAGGCGCTGCAGCGAGCGCACGCGCTCGGCATTGCGCAAGGCTTCACCGCGATGCACGTTCTCGATCAGCAGCGCACGATTCTCCTGTTCCTTTTTCGCCGAGTCGAACTGCACCCGCAGACGGGATGTCTGCTCTTCACGCGCACGCTTTTCCAGCAGGGCTTGTATCTGGCGATAGGCCACGGAAGCAGCATAGGCCTTGCGCCACTCGCCCCTCGCGGCACGCACCTCGGCCATCACTTCGTGGACTTTAGCTAGGTAGCGCGGGTTGTTCTGCGCACGGAAATGCCGCTCGGCGAATTCCAGATCCGCCACCGCTTCGTGCAGGCGTCCCACCGCATGCAGCGCCTTCACGCGTGTGATCCGCGTGCGCGCGGTGCTTTCGACATCGCCGCTCGCGATGAAATGTCCGAGCGCGCGTTCAATCCACGGCAGCGCCTCCGGGGCTTTACCCTGCTTGACCAGCAGCGCGCCGATCGAGCGTTCTCCTTCAGCGACTGAAACATGATCGCCCGCCGCGGTATCGATCTCCAGCGCACGCCGATAATCCTGCAGTGCCGCATCGAATTCGCCCTTCATTTCCCGCGCCGACGCGATATTGAACAACGACGTCGCCACCTCGCCTTTCAATCCGGCCGCCTCGTTTTCCTTCAGCAACTGGCGGTAGTAGCCGATAGCCTTGTCGTACTCGCCGACGCTCTCGTCGCTGTAGACGTTGGCGATGGCGTTGAGCGTGTAGCGTTTCCCGCTTCTACTACCGATCGCGACATTGAGCGCGTAGGCGCGATCGAGATCGGCGATCGCATCGTCGTAACGGCCATGGTAGTGCCGGCTCTCGCCGCGCAGAGCCAGCGCGTCGGCCAGCACCTCCTTGTCCCCGGCTTCGTTCCCGGCGCTCTGCGCGCTGGCGACCGCATTTTCAAACTCGATCGCAGCTTCGCCCGGCTTGCCCAGCAAATCCAGCGCATATCCCCTGCAATTGAGAAAATCGGCGCTTGAGCGCGCGTCGCCGGCCTTGCGCGACGCGCGCAGCCCGCGCTCGGCGATCGGCAGCGCAGCATCTGCATCGATAGCAGCGGTGGCGTTGCACAGGACGTTCCGAGCCACGCGCAGCAGCCTCGTATCGCCCGAATCGCGCGCAGAGGCCGTTGCGCGTTTCGCCAGCGCAAGTGCCCTCGCCGGATCCCTGTCCTCCAGCGCCTTGGCTTCGGCCAACAGCGCGACCACCTCGGCGCCGCGCGGAACAGGCGGTTTCGCAGGCTGCGCATCGGCAGCCCAGGCCAGACACAGGGCGAGCGGAATCCACCATCGGCCGCTGGACGGCCGATGGTCGGGGAAGGTAGCCGGCATTCGCGACGATGCGGTCACGCGGAAGCTGCAGCCAGTGACAGCAGGGCTGGTGTCCGCGCCGGATATCGCGATGGATGCAGCGCACAGTCGCGTGCCGCCAGAACACTAGCTCGTAGACTTGGGATCATGGTTTCCGCCCCCTGCGGAAATCGACTCATGGCCTGCGGTCCGTCGCAGCACAAACGTCTTGTAGCTGGCCGATTCTAATGCGCCGCATCGGCGGATGATGCGCGCTGCGTCGCGTTATCTTCGTGGATTCAGGCATGGGTCACCTGCCGACACAGCGTCTTGCCGCCGCATCATGCGCCGCGAGGTGCCCGGCACACACATGAAACCGTCTCACAGCCGCGTTTGCGACGAACGGTCGGTGTACAGACTTTGTAGACAATTTGTTCTAGACAAAATGTTCTATCGACGATAATGTGCCCGGCAACACGATCCAACGGACCCACAATGCCCGGCCCCAGCAAGCCTCCCAAGCCCACGCCCGCCGAACTGGACATGCTGCGCCTGCTCTGGCAACTGGGGTCCAGCACGGTCAAACAGGCGCACGAAGCACGGCTGCGCGAACGCCCGGACGCCACCTACGCCAGCGTGCTGCGATTGCTGCAGATCATGCACGGCAAGGGTCTGTTGAGTCGCGATGAAACCCAGCGCTCGCACGTCTACGCGCCCGCACAGGCACAGGATTCGCTGCAGACCAATCTGCTGTGCGATCTGATTCACAAGGCGTTCTCCGGTTCCGGCAAAGATCTGGTGATGGCCACACTGCGCAGCCACGTGAGCGACGAGGAGCGCGCCCAGATCCATGCGGAAATCCAGCGTTCGCTCCGCGAAGACGTACAGAAGGACGGGCACGGAGACGATCAGTCATGAACATATTCAATGACGCCTCGCTGGCGCAGATCAATGCCATGATCCGCGCGCTGGGCATGGGCCTGCTGCATTCCCTGTGGCAATGCGCGCTGATTGGCGCGCTGGCGTGGCTTGCGCTGCGCACGCTGCGTCATGCGTCGCCGCAGGCACGCTATGTCGTCGCCTGCGCCGCGCTCGCGGCCTGCGTGCTATGGCCGGCCGCGGAAGTGCTCAGGCAGTTATCGATGGCGACGGTGCCGACTGTCTACGCGACCACGATCGTCGCGTCTCCGCGTGACATGACGTCGATGTTCGCAAACTTCATCGGCGGCGATCGCCCGGACGGTGCACGCTCCATGCTCGAAACGGCACTGCCATGGCTGGTCGCGGCCTGGGCCGCGGGCGCATGTGTGATGCTGCTGCGCCTGGCCGGCGGTCTGCGCTGGGTGCATCGCCTGCAGCGCGGCACCCTTGATGCCGAGAATGATCTAGAAAACCAGGTGTGGCAGACGCGCCTCGACCGCCTGGCGCAGCGGTTCGGCCTCTCCGGCGTGCGGCTTGCGGTGTTCGACGATACCGGCGGCCCGCTGTCCGCCGGCTTTTGGCGACCGATAGTGCTGGTACCCGCATCGCTGTAGACGCGCATGCCCACGGACATGCTGGAGGCGCTGCTCGCGCACGAACTCGCCCGCTGGGGCTGATGATCGAATAGGAATCGGCGACGCTGGAAGCGGGGCTGGCACCATTGACGGCGATGGAGAACGAAATCGAAGCGGCTGCCGTACTAATGGAAGCGTTGGGCGCGAAGATGAAAGCGCTCGGCGCGGAACAGCAACGCGAAATGACACACATCGACTGGCAGATACGCGCCGAGATCGATCGCGCGATCAACGCCGGCTTGGTGAGCATGGCTCCGAAGGGAAAATAAGCACACTTCCGAGCCGACGGTAGCGGGCATGCGACAGCCCGCTACCGCCGACACGGAACGTCGCGATCAGCGCAGCCACATCCTGGCGCTGCGTGCCGGCAGGCTGAAGGTGTAGTTGCCGCTGTTGATGTTGACCACGCTGCCGGACCCAAGCGTGTCGGTGTAGTTGGCGTACCACCACAGCACGCTGTTGTTCATATTGACCGCGGCATTCACAGTACTGCCGCACTTGTTGATTCCCACGATGCCCAGACTGCCGCGGCGGAAGAGGATGTGGCAACTGCCGTGTGACAGCACCTGCATATCGTTGCCCTGCACCGCGTTGTGGAAGCGGATCATGCCCTTGATGTCGTTGCGGTTGTAGGCGTTAACCCAGCGGTTGTCGCCGCTTTCGTTGTTGTCCGAATACACCATCGGCTTGCCGCCGTTGCGGCCGAACAGATAGGCATAACCCAGGGTTTCGTCGGTCGGATCCATCAATGCGTAGCGGAAGCCGCTGTTGTTGGGGATGTCGTGGGTCACGGTGAACGTCAACGCGCGCGAACCCGCCAGCGCCTGGCCGTAGGCACCGGGATCGACCAGATTGCTCATGCTACCGCTGAACGAGAACGCGTTGCGGATCGAGGTCTGCAGCGGAAAATCGTAGGCCGCGTGATCGGTGTTCTGCAGATACGGCTGCAGGAAACGGTCGTACTCGGAGCTGCCGGCACCGCCGCCGGTGATGATCTCGCCAAAGACGTAGACACCGCTCTTGATGTCGGCCGTCAGCACACCGTTGATCTGCGACATCGGCATGTGTTTCGCGGCATCAATGCGGAACCCCTTCACGCCGATGACCTTGAGCTGGCGCAGGTATTCCTGCTGCTGGCCAATCACGTAGCTGCTGCCCTTGAGATCCGGCAGCCCGACATCGCCACCGCCGCCGCACAGCCTCCAGTTCTGCACCTGCCAGACATCGTTGTAATCGGTGATGCAGCGCGTCTCGCCGAAATCCCCAGCGCCCAGGAAGTTCGAACCGAGATTGCCGAACAGACGGATTCCACTGTAATAACCGGTATTTCCACCGTACGTGCCCAGCACGCTCGACCCCGGGTAATTCAGATCCGGGCGCTGCCCGGATTCGTTCGCCATATGATTCAAGAGGATGTCGGCATAGACGTGAATGCCGCGCGCCTGTAATGCATTGACCATGTTTTTGAAGGCGGTGGTGTCGCCGAGCGGATGATGGATCACCCGATAATCCTGCGGTTGATAACGCGCCCACCACTGGCTGCCCGCCGATTTGTAGGCCGGCGCGACCAGCACCGCCTTGTAGCCTGCGGACTGGATCGCCGCCGCGCGGGCTTCTACATCGGCGTAGCGCCAGTTGAAGGCATGCAGGATCGCATCGGCTTGTGCG
>JAYUIZ010000450.1:0-2066 GCA_043765595.1 Lysobacter sp.
CGAAACCGCCGCGGGACCCAGCGTACTGCAGGCCGTTGCAGCTCCGGTCGCGACGATGCGGGTCGAGGCCATCGTGGATCGCTCGCATTGGTGGCTTGCCGCATGGCTGATCGGGGTTATCGCGATGGCACTGCGTTTGTGGTGGCAGCAGCGTCGTTTCGAGCGGGCGCTGGGCGAATTGCGACCCCTGCGCGACCGGCTGTGGCGCGCGCAGGCCAGCCATGGCTTGCCTGCGGTGGTCGGCGCGGTGCGCGCGCGGATCGTCTTGCCCGCTGATTTCGCCGAACGCTACGACAGCAAACAGCGCAGGCTGATGCTCGCGCACGAACGTCTGCATCTGCAGCGCGGCGATCCGCTCGCGAATCTGGCGATCGCCATCGTCCGCTGCCTGTTCTGGTTCAACCCGCTGGTGCATCTGGCGGCGACCCGTTTCCGCCACGACCAGGAACTCGCCTGCGATCAGGCGGTGGTCGCGGCCCATCCCCATTCGCGACGCGCGTACGGCGAAGCGATGCTCAAGACCCTCATGACCGACCGGCAGGCGCCGCTGGGCTGTCACTGGGGGTTCTCACATCCGATGAAGGAGAGAGTCATGCAATTGAAATCACCGATGCCGCGGGCATGGGTGCGACGGGTCGGCATCGCCGCCGTCGCGACGCTGGCGCTGGGAACGGGCTTTGCGGTGTGGTCGGCGCAGCCCGGCCAGGTCGTCGTCAGGACCGCCACGACAGTGGTCAATGACGCCGACATGCTGGCCGACGGCATGTTGATGGACATCCGCGCCAGGATCGACGACGGTGCGTTGTCGCCGAGTGGCCTGAGGCCAATCCGCTTCGGCGACCGCATCGAATACACCTATCGCGATGCCGGCAAGGAATTGCGGCTGCTCGCGACCATCAGACCGGCCGGAACAGGGCGCTTCGACATCCAGGCTTCGCTGGAGCGAGACGGCAAGGTCGTAGCGACGCCCAGACTGATCACTGAAGACGGCAAGCCTGCGGTGATCCGTGTCGGCGAGGAAACCGCCGCCGGTGGGTTGCGCGGCATGGAAGTAACGATGTATCTGACGTCGAACACCGCGCCGCCTGCGCCGCCTGCGCCACCGGAACCGCCTGCACTGCCGGCGGCACCCCCCGAGCCGCCGGCACCCCCGCCGCCGCCCGTCCCGCGTACGAAACACGCGGGATCCGCAGCGATCGCACCATTGCCGCCACAACAGATAACGCCCACTTCGCCGCCGCCGCCCATGACACAGCAACCGGCTCACGTTGTCGCGCCGGCGGCGCAGCACTAAGGAGAGGTAGAACGGAGGCCGCACGGATCGCAAAACCGGCCGTGCGCCTGTGTTCCACGCCTGTCGCATTTGTCCGGTGATCGGCTTGCCATGCGCTGGTGGCGGTCAGTGCACCGCCGCCGGCCATCACGGCGTTCTGCTGCTCAGCGCTTGCGCGCGGGCGCGGTCGACAGCGCGTCGTTGAGCATCACCGCAAGCCGATGCCCCGCGATCCGCAGCTGCGCGTCGGCGGTGGGGCGCCACTGCGTGAAATACGCCGGTTCGATCTTCGCCCGCGGCGGGTAGAAGCCGTCGCGCAGCACGATGCGGCACGAGGCCTGCGCCCAGGCTGCAGGATCGGCGATGCCGCTCCGCGCTTCGCGCGGTACCGGCATCCGCTGCAGATGCTGCAGATAGCGGTCTTCGCCCAGCTTCGCGGACGCCAAGACATCGCGATCCCACAGTGTGTGCAGATTGCTGCCCTTGCCGTTCAATCGGATCTGGAACGTGTTGCCGCCCTTGTCGCGCGCGTAGCCGGCGTGCAGCGGCTGATGCGCGTCGCCGACGAAATGCACCAGGAATTTCAGCGCCTGCGCGCGTGCCGCATCGGGTTGTTTGCGGTCGGCGAGGATATTGCGCTGGGTCTGGATCGCACCGATCACGCAGTTTCGTTCTGGACAGTGCTTGCGCGGCGTATAGCCACAGCGGTCTTCGGCCAGATTGACGTAGTGCCAGCGCGTGCTTGCGCGCCCCAGCTCGGGATGGTTGTCGCGCAGGTCGTCCGCCCAGTCGG
>JAYUIZ010000451.1:0-5728 GCA_043765595.1 Lysobacter sp.
TCGTGTCCGACCGCCCCGATGAGGCGCTGGTCGACAGCGCCGCAGCGATCTTCCGCACCAACTGGCAGCGCCCCGACCAGCTCAAGCTCACACTGCGCCATATTCTGCTGTCGAACGCATTCATCCACGGCTGGGGACAAAAGAATCGACGCCCGTTCGAGGTGATGGCCGCCGCAATGCGCGCCTGCGGCAGCGACTGGACCATCAAGGGCGTCAGCGAAAGCCGCAGTAACGATTTCATGAGCCGTCTCGCCACCACCGGGCATGCGCCCTACGACTGGGCGGCGCCGAACGGCTACCCCGACGTGGGCGTGACCTGGGCGGGTTCCAACAACATGGTCACGACCTGGAAGATGCTGGGCTGGCTGACCGAAACCGTTGACACCGACGCCGCGCTCACACCGCTGCTGCCGATTCTGGCGCAGAGCCGCGCCAGCGTCGCCAGCTGGACTGCGAACAATCTGGTCGATTACTGGTGCCAGCGGATCCTCGGCTATCTGCCGATCGCATCGCGCCGCCAGATCCTGGTGGCATTCCTCGCGCAGAACGGCGACCCGGCGACCTATGTCATTACCGATACCGACAGCTCCGCGACGACCGACCTCAAGCGTCATTACAACCAGCAGCGCCTGCGCAGCATGGTGTCAATGATCCTGATCTCTCCCGAATTCATGAGCCGCTGAGGAGACTCGCCATGCATACACCCAGTCTGGACCGGCGCGAATTCATCAAGGGCTGCGGCGCGCTTGCGGCGGTCGGTGCGGCCGGCCCGGCCATGCTGTTCTCGCGTGAAGCCTACGCGGCCGAAAACCCCTTCGATACCGTCGTCGTCGTATTCCTGCGCGGCGGTATCGACGGCCTGAATCTGGTGACCCCGACCGCCGGCAACGACCGCGGTTTCTACGAGGAGGCGAGGCCAAGCCTGCG
Organism: Lysobacter sp.; assembly: GCA_043765595.1. Lineage (GTDB taxonomy): Bacteria > Pseudomonadota > Gammaproteobacteria > Xanthomonadales > Xanthomonadaceae > Lysobacter_I. Next base: position 928 of record JAYUIZ010000451.1, read on the forward strand.
CATCCCCGCGACCGGGGAATTCGCTGCGCTGCCGCTGACCCTCGGTAACGGCGCCGACACCGGTTTCGGTTTTCATCCATCCGCCGTGGGTTTGCGCGATCTCTGGATTCTTGGCGAACTGGCCATCGTCCAATCCTGCGGCATGCCGACCACGGTCACCCGCAGCCATTTCGATGCGCAGGCCTATCTGGATCTGGGCACGCCCGGCAATCCGAACAGCGCCACCGGCTGGATGACGCGCGCCTGGCAGACGCAGCCGGCCGGCGGCACCAGCAGCGCGATGCCCCTGCTCGCGGTGGCAAGCCGGCAGCCGGCCAATCTGCGCGGTTCCACGCAGTCGCTGTCGATGCCCAGCCCCGGCGATTTTGCGCTGACCTCGGGCGCGCCGCAGTGGCAGGCCTTTCGCAGCGGCATGCCCGCGGGCACGAAGGGCGTCACCGAAACTCTCGCCAGCCTGTGGGCCGGCGAGAGCGGCGTCGAGATGGCCGGCCAGCGCGCCGAGGCATCGATGCGGCTGATCGCGCAGCAGGGTTACACCACCACCCTGCCCGCGACGTGGCCCAGCACGACCTTCGCGCGCCAGCTGTGGACGGTAGCGCAGTCGATCCGTTTCAACCTGGGCCTGCGCTATGCCGCGATCGACCTCGGCGGCTGGGACACGCACGAGAACCAGGGCACCACCGGCAACAGTCTTTACTCCAACAAGATCGCCGAGCTGTCGCAGGCGCTGGCCGCGTTCTACAACGAACTCAATCCGACCGGTCAGTGGGGCCGGGTGACGGTGATCGTGCAGTCGGAATTCGGTCGCCGCGTGCGCCAGAATGGCAGCGGCGGCACCGACCATGGCTACGGCAATCCGCTGCTGGTGATCGGCGGACCTGTCAACGGCCGCCGCATCTACGGACAGTGGCTGGGTCTCGATCCGCAGGTGTTGTCGCCGTACTTTGGCGATATCCCGGCGACGACCGACTTCCGCCGCGTGTTCAGCGAGCTGATCATCCGGCGCATGCGCAACAACAAACTGGGCGAGATTTTCCCGGGCTATACCGGCTATTCGCCGCTTGGGATTTTCCAGGGCACCGACCTCGTGCCGCAGTACGTGGCCACCGGGCAGACCCAGGTCATGGCCAATCTGCCGGCCAATCCGCAGCCGGTCTATGGCGAATCGCTGCGCGAAAGCGCACGCGCGGTGCGCGCACGCCAACGTGATGAACACACTTGGCTCAAGCGCCTGCTGGCAGCGCTGGGGCTGTCGTAATGCTTCATCCGGAACGCCAGCGACGGCCTGCGACATCGCCGACTGTCGCAGGCATCCGCTAACAACACCCTCCACGCGCGCCGCCCGACGGCCGACAGACTGACCGGAGTGACACCCATGGCGAGACCGATCTTCCCCAATGCACGGCGCAAGGCCATGTATGCCGTGTTCGCGCGGCGTCACGGCATCAAGGGGCCACTGCGCTTCCAGTCGGCACCTGCGCGCGCGCCGGAGCCCACCATCGCCACAGCCGTCGATCCTACAGCCGCCGCCAATCCGGGCGTGCCGCGGATGGCTGGGCCATCGACAGCAAACATCTCCCAAGCGGAACTATCGACGCTGCAGCGCGCGCCGTTTGCGGTCAGGGCGCTCAATCACCTCACGTACGGCGCCACTTCGGCCTCAATCGCCGAGTTCAACGCACTCGGCGCGAACGACACCGCACGGCTCACGGCCTTCGTCGATCAGCAGCTTAATCCCGCCGGCATCAACGACAGCGCAGTAGACACTCGCCTCGCCAATGCTGGCTACACCACCCTGGGCAAGAGTCTCACCCAGCTGTGGGCCGACCACATTCTGGCCGATCCGGCCTACGACATTCGTATGCGTCCCGCTTGGGAAGCACAGCGCTCCACGCTGGTGCGCGCCGTCCACTCGAAACGACAGCTGTATGAGGTGATGATCGGCTTCTGGCACAACCACTTCAACGTCATGGCAACCGAATTCGATTCGGGCCCTGTGTTCATGCATTACCACCGTGATGTGATCCGCGCGAATTCGTTCGGCAATTTCAGAACGATGCTCGAAGCAGTCGCGCAGAGCGCGTCGATGATGTATTACCTCGACAACGCCTCAAACACCCGCTCCGGCCCGAACGAAAACTTCGCGCGCGAACTGCTGGAACTGCATACGTTCGGTGCAGAGAACTATCTTGGCTTCATGGATCCGTTCCAGGTGCCGCCCTGCCCCGAAGATCCAGCCTATCCCATCGGTTACACCGATGTGGACGTGTACGAAACCGCGTCGGCGTTCACCGGCTGGTCGATCAAGGACGGACACTGGCAGTACCCGACCGAGGACGACGGCACGTTCGTGTATCGCCAGGCTTGGCACGACGCCGGCCCCAAATTCGTGCTCGGCCGTTTCCTCAATCCGGAACAGCCGGCGATGAAGGATGGTCGCGACATCCTCGACCGTGTCGCCAGCCATCCGCGCGTGGCCAAATTCATCTGCCGCAAACTCATCCGCCGCTTCGTCACCGACAAGCCCGACCAGGCATTGGTCGACAGCGCCGCGGCGATCTTCCGCCAGAACTGGCAAGCGCCCAACCAGATTGCCCTGACCCTGCGCCATATCCTGCTGTCGAATGCGCTCATCCACAGCTGGGGCGAGAAAAACCGTCGTCCGTTCGAGCTGGTTGCGGCATCCCTGCGCGTGACCGGTTCGGACTGGACCCCGCGCGTCGGCGACGGCAAGAGCGACGAATTGTTCTGGCGGATGAGCTCCACCGGCCACGTACCTTACGAATGGCCAGCGCCGAACGGCTATCCGGACACCGGCGTCGCCTGGTCGGGCTCCAACAGCTATGCAATGACGTGGAAGGTGCTGAACTGGATCAGCGAAACCAGCGACGCCAGCGTGCCGATTGCGCCGATCCTGGCGGCCACCCGCAGCGGCGTGAGCAGCTGGACCGCAAACAACCTCGTCGATTTCTGGTGCCAGCGGATACTCGGCTATCTCCCGGCCGCGTCCCGGCGGCAGACGCTGGTCGCGTTCATGGCACAGAACGGTGCGGCCACTGAAGTCATCGCCGATACCGACACCTGGTCGGCCAGTAATCCGAAAGTGCATTACAACCAGCAGCGGCTGCGCAGCATGGTCGCCCTGATCCTGATGTCCCCCGAATTCATGAGCCGCTGAGGAGAATGCCCATGTCCGACCTCCACATCGATCGCCGCGAATTCCTGAAGGGCGCCTGCGCCACCGCCGCTGTCGGCGCCGCCGGCCCGGGTCTGCTGTTCTCCAGCGAAGCCGAAGCCGCGGTCAACAGTTACGACACCGTGGTCTTGGTGTTCCTGCGTGGCGGCATCGACGGCCTGAACCTCGTTCCGCCGATCGCTGGCAACGACCGCACGCACTACGAGGAAGCGCGACCGTCGCTGAACATCGCCGCTTCCGGCGCTTATAGCGCGCTGCCGCTGACGCTGTCCAACGGCACCGCCACCGGCTTCGGCCTGCATCCGTCGGCCAGCGGCCTGAAGGGGCTTTGGGACGCCGGCAAGCTTGCCATCGTCCACAGCTGCGGCATGCCCACCACCGTCACCCGTAGCCATTTCGACGCTCAGCTGTATCTCGACCTCGGCACGCCCGGGCAGCAGGGCACCGGCACCGGCTGGCTCACCCGCGCCTGGAACACCCAACCCGGCGTCGCCGCTACCCCGGTCCTGCCGATGGTGGCGGTAAACAGTCGACAGCCGGCGAACCTGCTCGGCTCGACCCAGGCGCTGTCGATGCCCAGCCCGACCGACTTCTCGCTCAACAGCGGCGCCTACCAGTGGCAGCAGTTCCGCAGCGGCATGCCCGCGGGCACGAAAGGCCTCAACGAAACGCTCGCCACGATGTGGTCGGGACAGACCGGCTTGGAAACCGGCGGCCTGCGCGCCGACGCGGCGCTGCGGGTGATCGGCGCGCAGACCTATACCTCCACGCTCCCCGCCGGCTGGCCCACCACCAACTTCGCCCGCCAGCTGTGGACGGTCGCGCAGTCGGTGCGCTTCAACCTGGGCCTGCGCTTCGCCACGGTCGATCTTGGCGGCTGGGACACCCACGACGGCCAAGGCACGGCTGGCAGCGGTTACCACTACTACCAGAACAAGATCGCCGAGCTGTCGGAAGCCCTGACCGCGTTCTACAACGATCTCAACGCCGGCGGCGAAGCTGCGCGGGTGACCGTGATCGTGCAGTCCGAGTTCGGTCGCCGCGTGCGTCAGAACGGCAGCGGCGGCACCGACCACGGCTACGGCAATCCGCTGCTGGTGCTGGGCGGCCCGGTCAACGGCCGCCGCTTCTACGGCCAGTGGCTGGGGCTGGATCCGCAGGCGCTGTCGCCCTACTTCGGCGACGTGCCGGTCACCACCGATTTCCGTCGCGTGTTTTCCGAATTGATGATCCGGCGCATGGGTAACAACCAGCTGGGCAATGTCTTTCCGGGCTACTCCGGCTACACGCCGCTGGGCGTCTTTCAGGGCGCCGACATCGCGCCGCAGTACGTGGCCACCGGTCAGACCCAGGTCATGGCGAATCTGCCGGCCAACCCGCAGCCGACGTTCGGCGAGTCGCTGAGCGAAAGCTCACGCGCAGTGCGGGCGCGCCAGCGCGATCAGGACAACTGGTTCAAGCGGCTGCTGGCGGCGATCGGGTTGTCTTAAGCGATCGGATCGTCGTGAGCGTATCGGCTTGGTTCGTTACCACTTAGGCCGTCATCGTCCTAGGCCGTCATCCCCGCGTAGGCGGGGATCCATGCCTTCGAGAATCCGGTGAAAG
>JAYUIZ010000452.1:0-5727 GCA_043765595.1 Lysobacter sp.
GCGAAGCCCGGCATGCGTCCGAAGGCGTGAGAAATCGGGCTGGGCTTTGCAGCCCAGCCTACGGTGCTTGTGTGGATGCTTAATCTTGTTTTCTCTCGCTTTGCGGCAACTGCGATGCGTTTCCCCAATCGACGGGCAATGCACCTTCGCGTACGTAACGATGGAACGAGGACCATGGCCAATCCGCGGTTTGCTGCACCCAGCCGTGTTTCACGGGGTTCCAATGAATGTAGTCGATGTGGGCTTTCATATCGCGTTCGTCGCGGATCGTATGTTCATAGAATCGTCTTTGCCAGATTCCGCGCTCGCGTCGACGCGCCCGGCTGGCGGAGAGTGTCTCGCCGCGCGCGATGACGCGCGAGAAACCGGCCTTGATCAATGCCCAGCGCATCGAGTAATCGGCGTCGCCGACCGGAAGCGTCCACAACGCATGTAGGTGTTCCGGCAGCACGACGATTGCGTCGATGGAGAATGGATGCGCGCGTCGTGTCTCGGCGATGGCATGCCGCAATGCGTCAATGCGGTCGATGAGCAGCCGGTTGCCTTCGCGTTGTTGCAGATTGACAGTGAAGAAATACGTCGCCCCGGGGCGACGGAGACGAAGGTATCTGCGCATGTTGAGTCCATGTCCGACAGGGGTCATGAACATGCTACGGATTCATCGTGCCGTCGCCATCGGGGAACCCTCCGCCAAAGGGTAGGAAATTCCCGAAGCATCGAATTCGACGCGTAGGCTGGGCTGAGCAACGCGAAGCCCGGCTTGGGTTCATCGGGATCAAAAATCTGGCTGGGCTTTGCAGCCCAGCCTACGGGCGATCCGTTTGGGCGAGTAATGCTTCCAGCACTGCCATCCGCACCGCGACGCCGTTCGCGACCTGTTTGAGGATCAGCGACCGCGGGCCATCGGCGACGGCGTCGTCGATTTCCACGCCGCGGTTCATCGGTCCTGGATGCATCACCACCGCGTCGGGCGCGGCGCGTTTGAGGCGGGCTGCGGTCAGGCCGTAGTCGTGGTGATAATCCTCCAGTGAGGACACCAGGTCTTCATCCATGCGTTCGCGCTGCAGGCGCAGCATCATCACCACGTCGGCACCGACCAAGGCTTCGTCGAAGTCGCGGGTGACGTGGCAGCCGTGCAGGGTTTCGTCGTCGGGTAACAGCGATTCTGGCGCACACACCCGGATTTCTGCCGCGCCCAATGTGCGCAGTGCGTGCAGGTCCGAGCGCGCGACGCGCGAGTGTTTGATGTCGCCGATGATCGCGACCTTGAGCTTGGAGAAATCGCGGCCCTTGGCCTGGCGTAGGGTCAGCATGTCCAACAGGCCCTGGGTGGGATGCGCGCTGCGGCCGTCGCCGGCGTTGATCAGCGCGGTGCTGCGTTGCGCTGCGGCGGCGAGCGCGGCGACGGCGCCGTCTTCCCCGTGACGGATCACGAAGCCGCGCACGCCCATCGCTTCGATGTTCTTCAGCGTGTCGCGCGCGGTTTCACCCTTGGTGGTGGACGAGGTGGCCGCGTCGAAGCTCAGCACGTCGGCGCCGAGCCGCTGCGCCGCGCGCTGGAAACTCAGGCGCGTGCGCGTGGACGGCTCGAAGAACAGCGTGCAGATCGCACTGCCGGCCAGCGCGTCGCGGGCATCGTGTCCGTCCGCGAAATGCTGCGCGCGCTCGAGCAGGGCGACCAGCGCATCGCGCGGCAGGCCGTCGAGCGTCAGCAGATGGCGCAGGCGGCCGCTTGCGTCCAATTGGGGAGGTGTCGACATCGGATTCACTCGGGGATTCGTTGTTCGAGGCTGTCATCGAGGCTGTCGTCGATCGTCACCGCATCCTGCGGTGCGGCCAGCCAGCGTTCCAGAATCACCGCCGCGGCCACCGCGTCCAGCAGTTCGGCATCACGGCGTTTGCGCTTGCCGTCAGCGCGGTCGGCGGCGAAGTGCTGCGCGGCTTCCTGCGAGCTGTTGCGTTCGTCGATCATCGCCACCGGCAGCGCGAACTTCACGCGCAAGGCCTGCGCGAACGCGCGGGCGCGGGCGCGGATCGGCTGGTCGCCGCCGTCGAGCGTCATCGGGTCGCCGACGATGAAGCCGGCCGGGTGCCATTCGCGCTGCAATGTCTCGATGGTTTTCCAGTCGATCTGGTCGTCGTGCACGTCGACCACTGCCAGCGCGCGTGCGCCCAGGCCGAAACCGCTGTCGACCGCAACCCCGATCCGCCGCGCGCCGACATCGAAGCCAATCACAATGCCGCCGGTAGGCACACGGCTGCTCATGCGTGGCCGCTGTAGTCCGTTACCCGCGCCAGGTCCACGCCGATGCGGCCGGCGGCGGCCTGCCAGCGGCTCTCCAACGGCAGGGAGAACAACAGCTCAGAGTCGCTGTCGGCGGTGAGCCAAGTGGTTTCGGACAATTCCTGTTCAAGCTGGCCCGCGCCCCAGCCGGCGCAACCCAGCACGATGGTGGACTGCGATGGGCCGTCGCCTGCGGCCAGCGCTTCCAGCACGTCGCGCGAGGTGGTGACATACAGACCGTCGCCGATTTCGAGGGTCGAATCCCAGCGCCGTTCGCCGTCGTGCAGCACGAAGCCGCGTTCGGGATGCACCGGGCCGCCAGCCAGCACCCGACGTTCGCACAGGGCGAGGTCTATGCTGTGGATGCCCATCTGCTCCAGCACTTCGCCCAGCGTGTATTCGGACGGGCGATTGATGACCAGGCCCATCGCGCCTTCGCTGTCGTGCTGACAGATGAGGGCGACGGCTCGGGAGAAGTTGGGGTCGGCCAACGACGGCAGCGCGATCAGCAACTGGTTGGCGAGGGGCGTCGTCTCTGGCAGCATGCCTGCATTGTAAGGGATGGTCGCAACAGGCGACGCATCGTCCGGGCACGGACCCGGCGGCATGTCTTCCCTTGCTCCGGGCCGGATGCGGGCTTTCCGGCAGTTCATCACGCTGTCAAGGAAGAAACCCCCATGTCTATCTCTATATCTGTGTGCGGTTCGGCGTTGTACACGATGTCGATCCCGCATCGCGCGCGATCTGCCGCGCTTGTCGCCGCGCTTGTCCCCATGCTTGTTCCCGTGCTGCTCGCGGCTGCATCGTTCGTGCCATTCGCGATGGCTGCGGCCCCGCTCCGTACCATGCCCACGGCCGCGGTGGCCGAAGCCGGCCCCGCCACGCCCGCTGAACGCGGCGCGCTGATCCGACGCTTCGTGATCAAGTGGGGCGGGTATGCCGAGCGTGTGTACGGTGTGGACGTCCGCGTCTGGAGCGGTCGCATGGTGTCGACCTTCGCGCGCGGCGATGCCGACAATCTCCGCGAGGCGCTGCGCCGCGACACGTTCGAGGGCGCGCTGGCGGCGCTGGGCGGCGTCGGCCATCGCGTCGGTGACGATTCCATCATCAATGGGCTGGCCGCGGCCGCGCCTGGAACGCCTGTGCGGCAGATTCCGACCATCGGCAAGGCGCTCGGCGCGCTCGGTGAGGATCTGGTCTACACACCGCTTCAGCCCTGCCGGATCGTGGACACCCGCAATGCCGGCGGCGCGATCGGTGCCAGCCAGACCCGCAGTTTCAAGGCCGCGGGCATCGGCAGTTACGCAGGCCAGGGCGGCAGCACCGGCAACTGCGGCATGCAGAACGAGCTTCCCAGCGCCGTGGCGCTGAACGTCACCGCAGTGGTGCCTGTCCAGGCCGGTTATGCCACGATCTTCCCGCATGCGGCCGTGCGTCCGGAGACCGCGAGCGTCAACTACGCTGCCGGTGCCATCGTCAACAGCGCGATCATCGCCAGAGTGCCGAATCCGGCGCTGAATCTCGATTTCTCGATCTTTACTTTCGCCGAGTCCGACTTCGTGGTCGACATCGTCGGTTATTTCGCGCCGCCGCGCGCCACCGCGCTGGCCTGCGTCGACAGCGCGCTGGCCACGGCGACCATCGGCGTGGGCGCGACGGGCCAGGTCACCGCGCCGGCCTGTGCGGCGGGCTACACCGCGACCCAGCTCGACTGCGAATCCGGATCGTGGTTCATGCCGATCGTATTTTCCAGCCTGCGCGGCGGCGGCATCTGCGGCGCGCGCAACAACGGCAGCACCAGTGCTGTGCTCACCGCGGCGCGACGTTGTTGTCGCGTGCCGGGACGCTGAGTCCGCGGGGTCGATTTTGTTTCCGTAGAGCGACCTTCAGGCCGCTGAGCGGGCGCGGTGAAGGCTTCAGCGGCCTGAAGGCCGCTCTACGGACCGCAAACAGACTTCGGCCGGCCGGTATTGCCGCGGGTCGCACCGAGGCGATCAACCCAGCAGCGGCACCCCGGTCTTTTCGCGCAGTTCGTCGTGGCTCACGCCGGGGGCGGCTTCGATCAGCTTCAGGCCCTCGGGGGTCACGTCCATCACCGCCAGCTCGGTGATGATCCGGTCGACCACGCCCACGCCGGTCAGCGGCAGCGTGCATTCGGGCAGGATCTTGTGCTCGCCGTTCTTGGCGGTGTGCTCCATCACCACCACCACCCGGCGCACGCCTGCGACCAGATCCATCGCGCCGCCCATGCCCTTGACCATCTTGCCGGGCACCATCCAGTTGGCGAGGTCGCCCCTGTGGGTGACCTGCATCGCGCCGAGGATCGCCAGATCGATGTGCCCGCCGCGGATCATCGCGAAGGAATCGTGGCTGCCGAAGTAGCTGGCGCCCGGGCGCGCGGTGACAGTCTGCTTGCCGGCGTTGATCAGATCGGCGTCCACCTCGTCGTCGGTCGGGAACGGGCCGATGCCGAGCAGGCCGTTCTCGCTCTGCAGCCACACGTCCATGCCTTCGGGGATGTAGTTGGCCACCAGGGTCGGCAGACCGATGCCCAGGTTCACGTAAGCGCCGTCGCTGAGTTCCTGCGCGGCACGCTGCGCCATTTCATCGCGGGTCCAGGCCATTACTTGTCTCCTGCACGGACGGTGCGCTGTTCGATGCGTTTTTCGGGCGTGGGATTGACCACGATGCGGTCGATGTAGATGCCGGGCAGATGCACGTGATCGGGATCGATCTCGCCGATTTCCACCAGCTGTTCGACTTCGGCCACGCACACTTTGCCGGCCATCGCGCAGGCCGGATTGAAGTTGCGCGCGGTCTTGCGGAACACCAGATTGCCGGCCTTGTCGGCCTTCCACGCCTTGATCAGCGAGACATCGGCCTTCAGCGCAGTTTCCATCACATACCAGTGACCGTCGGGAAACTGGCGGGTTTCCTTGCCTTCGGCCACCACCGTGCCGTAGCCGGTGCGCACGAAGAACGCCGGAATGCCGGCACCACCGGCGCGCAGACGCTCGGCCAGCGTGCCCTGCGGATTGAATTCAAGTTCGAGTTCGCCGGACAGATATTGGCGTTCGAATTCCTTGTTCTCGCCGACGTAGGACGAAATCATCTTCTTGATCTGCCGCGTGCCCAACAGCATGCCCAGGCCGAAACCGTCGACGCCGGCATTGTTGGAAATCGCGGTCAGGCCCTTCACGCCGGAATCGCGCAGTGCGGCGATCAGCGCCTCGGGAATGCCGCAGAGGCCGAAGCCGCCGACCGCGAGGGTCTGGTCGTCGGCGACCAGGCCGCGCAGCGCTTCGGCCGCGTTCGGAAAGATTTTGTGACTGCTCATGCCGACACCGTGCATTGCATGCGGAAACTCCTGGCAAAACGTGGGGGTCCGTACGGTTGAAACCGCGCGGGAGGGATCCGTGGAGCGGGCAAGTTTACCGGCTGCA
>JAYUIZ010000453.1:0-2062 GCA_043765595.1 Lysobacter sp.
CCCGGACGAAAACCATTGGGTGCTGAAGCCGCAGAACAGCCTGCAGTGGCACGATGCCGTGCATGCGTGGATGAAGAAACACATCGGCGAATAAGCCCCATCGAACGCAGCTATTTGCATCTGCGGCATCGCCGCGACGGTCTGATCGAAACAAAGCTCCGACATGTCGGGGCTTTGTTTTTGCCGCGCCCTACCGTCGAACCGGAATATCAGGGAATGGGGCAGTCATAGCGGTTCAGACATTGCACGTATTGCGCTTCGCAGGTTATCAGGCGCGTTCCGCTCTGGATGCAGGCGTCGTATCGTTGCGCGCAGTCGTTGGGTAGGCAGGCTGCGGTGGTCAGGTTGGGGGCGATCATCAGAACGACAGCGAACGCTGCCGTGAGCGAACGGATTTTCATAGCGACTCCTTTCATTGCGTACCTCTACGCCACAACCGTAGTCCGGTCGCATGCGCGCATGTGTGTCTCGGCGCACGTTTCCATCGATGCGCCCGAGGCGCGCAGGCGGTATGCGGATGGCCGGAGCGGCGCAGGAAGTTGGGAAGCATCGTGGCCAGCCGGCTGCGACACATGTGTTTGAGAGCACGCTAGGGCATGATCGACGCCTCCTTTCCACGCAGACTGTTCGCCAATGGCCCTTGAAACCGTAACCGACGCTACGCCGCCGATGATCACGAATGATGCCGTTGTCCTCGGCATCCTGATCGCCATCCTCGGCCTGGTGTTCTGGACCTCCTCGCGCGAGACCGGGTTCTGGAAGAAGTTCTACGGCATCGTCCCGGCGCTGCTGCTGTGCTATTTCCTGCCGTCGGTGCTCAACTCGCTCGGCGTGATCGACGGCAAGACTTCGGGCCTGTATCCCATGGCCCGCGACTATCTGTTGCCCAGCGCGCTGGTGCTGCTGTGCGTCGCCATCGACTTCAAGGCCATCATCCGGCTGGGGCCGAAAGCGGTGGTGATGTTCCTCACCGGCACCTTCGGCGTGATGCTCGGTGCACTGGTTTCGCTGCTGGCGATGCAGGCGATCCATCCCGAGACGGTGGCGGGCGATACCTGGCGCGGCATGACTACGGTGGCCGGTTCGTGGATCGGCGGCGGCGCCAATCAGGCGGCGATGAAGGAAGTGTTCGAAGTCGATGCCACGATGTTCGGCCAATTCGTCGCGGTCGATGTGCTGGTCGCGAACGTGTGGATGGCGGTGCTGCTGTTCCTCGCCGCGCGTCACGTGGCGTTCGACCGCTGGACCGGCGCCGATACGTCGGCCATCGAAGCGGTGAAGCAGAGGATCGAGGCCTATCAGGCCGAACATACCCGCAACCCGTCGTTGACCGATCTCATGCTGATTCTCGCGCTGGGCTTGGGCGCGACCGGGCTGGCGCATGCGATCACCGACCCGCTGGTCGCTTGGATCAAATCATTGCCCGCCGAGTGGCGGCTGCAGGATTACAGCCTCACCGCAAAATTCTTCTGGATCACGGTGCTTGCGACCACGTTCGGTCTGCTGTTGAGTTTCACCCGCGCGCGCAGGCTCGAAGGCGCGGGCGCTTCGAAAATCGGCTCGGTCATGCTGTACGTGCTGGTCGCGACCATCGGCATGCAGATGGATCTCAGTGCGCTGCTCGAACGCCCATGGCTGTTCGTGATGGGCCTGATCTGGATCGCGACGCACGGCCTGCTGATGATCGGCATGGCCAAACTGATCCGAGCGCCGCTGTTCTTCATGGCGGTCGGTTCGCAGGCGAACATCGGCGGCGCAGCGTCGGCACCGGTAGTCGCCAGCGCGTTCCATCCGTCGCTGGCGCCGGTGGGCGTGCTGCTTGCGGTGTTGGGGTATGCACTGGGGACGTATTGCGCGTACATGGTGGGTTTGATGTTGCAGTGGATGGTTTGATTGGGTTTTATCCCGTTTGCGAGATCCTGGCGTCGGCGTCGGTGTTGATCATTCGTTTTTCGCGCCTTAACCGCACAAGCGACTCACCGAAGTGGACTCAAAAAACGGGCCGCATTGCGGCCCGTTTCTACTGAATCATAAGGCCTGTCGCAGGCCTACCTGCCGGCCT
>JAYUIZ010000454.1:0-2060 GCA_043765595.1 Lysobacter sp.
GTTTGGCGATACCACGGCCGTCTTCGGCATCGCTCTCGCGCATCAGCGCCTGCAGCTCGGTCAGGGCCGAACGCTTCTTGGCGATCACCATCAGCCCAGAGGTGTCGCGATCAAGCCGGTGGACCAGCTCCAGGGTCGCGTTCGGACGCAGGGCGCGGAGGGTCTCGATCACCCCGAAGCTGATCCCGCTGCCGCCATGGCTGGCCACACCGGTGGGCTTGTTGATCGCCAGCAGCCTGGCGTCCTCGAAAATGATGCTGGCCTCCACCGCCTGCAGTAGACCGGGCGCCGGGGTGCCCTTCTCGCCCGGTTCGGGCACGTGCACCGGCGGGATCCGCACCTCGTCGTCGCCCTCCAGCCGGGTTTCGGCCTTGGCGCGGCCGCCGTTCACACGCACCTGTCCGCTGCGGATAATCTTGTAAATCAGCGACTTGGGTGCGCCCTTGAGCACGCCGAACAAGAAATTGTCCAGCCGTTGACCGTCGCGGTCCTCGTGGATGCGGACAAGACGGACTTTGCCTGAAGGCTCTGCGCCGGAGCGCGGCGGAACATTGGATGCGGTCATGGGGATTGTGATCTGCTACACTCGTTGAGCGGTATAAGGGGTTGATTTCGCTAGGGAGTTAGCGACAGACGCATTAGCGTCGCGTCGCTCGAATGGGCCGAAAGCCCGCCTCCCACGCGATATCCGATGCAGTACGCGACCACCGCCTCCGGGGCGGCCATGTTAGCGGCTTGTCGGCAAAGCCGGTTATCGCCGAGTGTGTCAGACACTCGTGCTGAACACGTCCCGTGCCGCCGCATCATCGTGCTTCCCAGCGCAACCGACGCAGGCGGCCGGCCTGTAACACGTTATGAGAACAAATAAGCGCTCCCGCGGCTCGCCGTGGTGTTGCAGCGCTGGAATACTTGAAGCGGCTCATGCCGCGCGCCTGCCTTATGGCAGGCCCGCCCCCTCAGGCGGGACGAGCGCGCGACGGTGCTGCCGGCAGTCTCCAGAGGCGAAAACGCCCATGGCGTTCCGCGCGCCCGCTCTTGAGCGGGGTTGATGCGCGTGAGGAACGCAAGACCATGAAACGCATGCTGATTAATGCGACGCAGGCTGAAGAACTGCGCGTCGCCATCGTCGAAGGCCAGAATCTCTACGACATCGATATTGAAAGGCCGTCGAAAGAGCAGAAAAAATCCAACATTTATAAAGGCCGGATCACCCGCCTGGAACCGTCCCTAGAAGCGGCGTTCGTCGAATACGGCGGCGAGCGTCACGGCTTCCTGCCGCTGAAGGAAATCTCGCGCGACTACTTCCAGGCCGGAGTGGACCACCACAAGGCCGGGATCAAGGAACTGTTGCGCGAGGGTCAGGAAGTCGTCGTCCAGGTCGACAAAGAAGAACGCGGCAACAAGGGCGCGGCCCTGACCACGTTCATCTCGCTGGCCGGCCGCTACATGGTGCTGATGCCCAACTCGCCCACCGCCGGCGGCGTCTCGCGCCGGATCGAAGGCGACGACCGCGCCGCGCTGAAAGCGGCGATGGACGTATTGGCCATCCCCGATGAAATGGGCGTGATCATCCGCACTGCCGGCGTCGGCCGCGATGCCGAAGAGCTGCAGTGGGATCTCGATTACCTGCTCAGCGTGTGGAAAGCCATCGCCGAAGCCGCGCTGAAGAACACCTCGCCGTTCCTGATCTACCAGGAATCGAGGCTGATCATCCGCGCGCTGCGCGATTACATGCGAGCCGACATCGGCGAGATTCTGGTCGACACGCCAGAGATGTACGAAGAGGCGAAAGAGTTCGTCGAGCAGGTCATGCCGCAGAACATGCGGAAGCTCAAGCAGTACATCGACGACACACCGCTGTTCAACCGCTTCCAGATCGAATCGCAGATCGAGAACGCCTACGAGCGTTCGGTGCGCCTGCCGTCTGGCGGCTCGCTGGTGATCGACCAGACCGAAGCGCTGACCGCGGTCGACGTGAACTCCTCGCGCGCCACCAAGGGCGGCGACATCGAGGAAACCGCGTTCAACACCAACCTGGAAGCGGCCGAGGAAGTAGCCCG
>JAYUIZ010000455.1:0-2059 GCA_043765595.1 Lysobacter sp.
ATGGATATGGCACTGATCAGTGCTGTTAACAGTCACCACTTTCCTGACAGATGGTAACGGAGCTGCGCTCCGCTCTACGGAAGTGGGCGCAGGCGTGACTACTTCACCGACACGATCTTCAGATCGATATCGTCCTTGCCGTCCTTACGCTGCAGGATGCGCGCCGGCAGGGCCAAGCCTTCGACCACCCAGATCAGCATCTGCTTGTTGCCGTTGGTGCTGACCAATTTGGTGGCCTGACGCGGTTTGCCGCCGATGTTGATGCTTTCCTTGCCGGCGACGGTGAAATCCATCGACTTGGCGCGGCCTTCGTCGACCATGCGATAGCGCAGCGGTTTGCCGGCCAGCGCATCGCGGGCGATGGCCAGATTCAACAACAGGCCGTCGACATCGCCGGCCTGCAGCGGCACCGGGCCGGCGCGTTCCGGTTTCACATCGCCGCTCCAGCGCGCTTCGCCCTTGGCCCAGTCATACACCGCATTGCGGCGGATTTTCTTGATCAACAGCAGCGACGCGTCGGTGCCCGAGAGCGGGCGCCATTGGCCATTCCTGTCCTCGAACAGCGTGGTCTGAGTCAGCTGCGCCATCTGATTGCTGATCTTCAGCGTGTATTTCCAGCGATCACCGCCCTGCGGTTCGACGGTCATGCTGCCGGTGGCCGACAGTCCCATGTAATTGGCTTCGTAATCCGCGGCGAAACGCTCCAGCGCGTACGCGGGCGACGATGCGGACGCTGCGAAGACCGCGAGCAGCAGCAGGCCGCGGACGAGTGGGGAAGAAGGTTTAGCGAAAGTCAGGGTGGAAATCATGGGGTTCCTTGGTATTCGATCAGACGCAGGTCGACGGCGTCTTCGCCATTCTCGCGCTGCAGGATGCGTACCGGGGTCGGTACGCCTGCTGCGACCCAGACGACGGTATCGTCGTTGCCGCCGTTGGTGCGGACCACGCGCAGGGTCGAGTAGCTCAGTTCGCCGACCTGCACCGTTTCCGGCACCGCGGCGACCTGGTAGCTGTGGTCGCGGACGCGGCCACCCTCGACGAAACGATAGCGCAGGACGGCGCCGGGGCGCGCATCGCGGATGATCGCGAGATTGATCAGCAGGCCGCTCATGTCGCCCGGCGACAGCGCGACCGGCTGCTGGTGATGTTTCTTCAGATCGCCTTGCCAGCGCGCGCTGGCCTTGGCCCAGTCGTAGCGGCCCACCGTCTTGCGGCCGAGGAACAGGCCTTTGCGAACGGTGCTTTGGCTCAGGGGGCGATACATGCTGTCGATGGCCTCGAAGACGGTGCTTTGCTGCACATTCAGACCGAGCACGCCGGCCATGCCGCGGCGACCTTCGATGCCCAGGTCCACGCGCCACTGCGGAGACTGCAGGCGGACTACCTTCAGGGTCGCGTCGCCAGCGGGCTTTGCGTGGTAGCAGGCTTCGTAGCGGGCTATGAAAGGTTCCAGCACCGGCGCTGGTTCCTGCCCCGTGGCCACGGACAGTGCCGCCTGCGCGCCGGCCGGTGGCTGGATGCAGAGCAACAGGAACACGAGGGCGGCGAATGGGCGCATGACGGCCGGCATCATGCAAGCCGCCGGTTGGCCCCAAGCTGAAGCGGGGCGTGCAGGGGCTTGCCATTCAGATCGATGCGTCCGTCGCGCAGCGACAGGCGGCCTTCGCCCAGCAAGCGAACCACTTCGACCAGCAGCGGATGCTCCACCCCGCGCACCCGTGCGGCCAGGATGTCGGCATTATCGCCCGGCCGCACCGGCACCCGCGCCTGGGCGATGACCGGGCCGCCGTCTAGATCGGCGGTGACCACATGCACGCTCGCACCGTGTTCGGCGACGCCCGCGTCCACGGCCTGCTGGTGGGTGTGCAGCCCTTTGAATGCGGGCAGCAGCGAGGGATGCAGATTGATCATGCGACCGGGCCGCGCGTCCACTTCCGCGGCCGAGATCAGCCGCATGTAACCGGCGCAGACGATCAGATCGGCCTGCACCTCATCCACGGCCGCGAAGAACGCCGCATCGAATGCTGCCCGCGAGTCGTGGGATTTCGGCGACAGCGCT
>JAYUIZ010000456.1:0-5704 GCA_043765595.1 Lysobacter sp.
GCCGCTCGCCCAACAGCGCACTGCGCGCAAGCGTATCGATCAGCCGCGACAGCGCCGCCGGCTGTTCGTCGAGCAGGGCGAGATAGCTGGCGCGACGCAGGATCGCGTGCAGCACGGCCAGCAACCGGCGCAGCGCGAGCAGCGGTTCGGCCGACACCGCGACGCTGGCCAGCAGCGCCGGCATCAGCCGGTCGAGCCGGATCCGCGCGGCGTCGGACAGATCGCGCACGCCGGGCGCGCGCGCGAAATCGCGCAGCAGCTGATCCACCGCCTCGACCTGCTCGAAGCCTTCGTCGCGCAGGGCATCCGGCGCGCCGGACTCGCGCTCGCCGCCGCCGGCCTCTTCGCGCAGCGCGCGCCAGTACGCCACCAGCGCGTCCGGCTGCGCCGCGCGCCCGCGTGGCGCCAGCAATAAGTCGAATTCGCGACTCACGCGCTGGCGATGCGCCTGCAGCCGCGCATACAGCGCCGTCCAGTCAGATTCGCCCAGCCCCTGCGCCAGCCGCGCCCGCGCCGCGGGGTCGTCCGGCAATTGCTGGGTCTGCGCGTCGCGCAGCATCTGCAGGCGGTTTTCGAGCAGGCGCAGAAAACGATACGCCGCAATCAATCCGTCGCAGGTGTCGTCGGTGAGGTGCCGCGCATCGCGCAGCGCGCGCAATGCTGGCTGCAGGCGCCGCTCGCGCAGCGGGGCTTCGCGACCACCGCGGATCAGCTGCAGCGCCTGCGCCAGGAATTCGATCTCGCGGATGCCGCCCGGGCCGCGCTTGATGTCCTCGGCCATGTCCTTGCGCGCGACTTCCGCGGCAATGGTCGCCTTCATGTCGCGCAGGCCGTCGAGCGCGCCGTAATCCAGATAGCGGCGGTAGACGAACGGCCTCAGGGTGTCGAGAAAGCGCGCGCCGGCGCCGAGATCGCCGGCAACCGCGCGCGCCTTCTGCCAGGCGTAACGCTCCCAGTCGCGGCCTTCGCGCTGGAAATAGTGCTCCATCGCCGGAAACGACATCGCGATGCGACCGGCGGTGCCGAACGGCCGCAGGCGCAGATCGACGCGATGACAGAAGCCCTCGGCGGTGACTTCGTCGAGCAGCTTCGCCAGCTGTTGACCCAGGCGGGCGAAATAATCCTCCGCGGCCAGCGCGCGCGCACTGCGCCCCGCTTCAGGGCAGCTGCCGCCGTCCTGTTCGTAGGCATAGACCAGATCGATGTCGGAGCTGAAGTTCAATTCGCCGCCGCCCAGCTTGCCCAACGCAAACACCACCAGCCGCACCGGCGATCCGTCCGCACCGCGCACGATGCCGGAACGCTGCTCGAACTCGCGTTCCAGCGCTACCAGCGCGCACTGCAGACAGTCTTCGGCCAGGCGCGTGGTCGCCGCCAGGGTCTCGTCCAGGGTGTCGAGGCCGTGCACGTCGCGCCAGATCAGGCGCACCGATTCGGCCAGACGGAAGCGGCGCAGCAGGGTCGGCCAGTCGGCGCGATTCTCGGCGGTCAGCGCCGGCAGCGGCGGTCGCAGCGCGCCGTCGTCGTCGAGCAGCCGCGGCAGCAGCGCGGGCTGGCGCAGGCAGACATCGATGGCGAAGTCGCTCACCACCGCCAGGGCGCGAAGCCGCGCCTGCACGGTCGCATCGTCGGGCAGATCCGGCAGCGCGGCGCGCAGGCGTGCGAGGGCGCGGTCGGCGACAGCGGAAAGAACGGAATACGGGGCTTGGAGGTGGTCCATGCGTGGATTCTGGCATCCCCGCGACGGGGACGCGGGCAATAAAAAGCCCGCCCCGGTCGAACCGGTAGCGGACTTGCTCCCTCCCCCACGTCGGGATGCGCGGGCATCGTGAAGGAAGCGTTATCTCAAAGCACGCTGCACTGCAAAAAAGAACTCATGGGTACACGAAAGGCCAGAGGGAACGGCCGGCCCGCCGAAGCTCCAGTGGACTGCGCAAAATCTGGATTTCCTCCGCAAAAAGGTGCCGCCATCGAACGACCGCAGGCGCAGCGCGGCTTTGGTACGGTCGCGTATCGGAAGCAGCGGCCTGAAGGCCGCTCTACGGGAACAGAATTCCACTAATGCAGAAAATACCGCTCAGCGTTGACCGAATGGCATCAGCGTCGTCACGCGGATTCCGCATCATCGCGCAGCTGCGCGATCCTTCGGTTGTAGACCGCCGCGTGCGCGACCAGCGCCTTGAACCGGTGCTCGCGGCACAGGATCAGGGTCGTGAGGTAGCCGCCGTAGCTGCCGCCGCCTGCGACCATGCGCTCACGGTCGATCCACGGCTGCGCCGCGAACCAGTCGACGGCCTTGATCACGTCCTGATACGGCTGCTCGGCCCACTCGGGATTGATCGAGTCGGTGAAGTCCTGGCCAAAGCCGGAACTGCCGTGGAAGTTCGGCCATGCGGTGACATAACCCCAACTGCCGAACACCTGCGCGTTCCAGTGGAACGCCATGCCGTCGGTGATGGCATTCTGCGGGCCGCCGTGGATCAGCATGAACAACGGATATTTTTTGGAACGGTCGAAGCCCGGCGGATAGTTCACCCACATCTGGATGTCCTTGCCGTTCCTGCGGCACCAGCCGCTGATACAGCAGCTTCGGGTTGACGTTGGAGACGACCATCGACGCAGTGATCTCGGTGCCGTCGGCCAGCGCCACGCCCACCGCGCGGCCACCCTTCACCAGCACCTGCGCGACCTCGGCGTCGGTGTCGATGCGCACGCCGCGGGAGAGACATTCTTTGGCCATCGCTTGGGTGATTGCGCCCATACCGCCGATCGCATGCCCCCACACGCCGGTCTTGCCGTTCACTTCACCGAACACATGATCAAGCAGCACATAGGCCGAACCCGGCGTGTACGGGCTGGCGAAATTGCCGACCACCGAATCCCAGCCCAGCGCAGCTTTCAGCGGCTCGCCCTCGAACCAACCGTCGAGCAGATCGCCCGCGGATTTCGCGAACAGATCCAGCAGATCGCGGCGCGCGACCATGTCGAGCGTTTTCAGCTGTCTCGCAGCCGAGAACGAGGCCAGCCAATCAGCAAGCACAAAGCGGTCGGACACGTTCGGCGGCGCGCGTTGCATCAGTTCGCGCAGCACCATGACGACGCGATCAAGCATCGCGTAATACTTCGGCAGCTGTTCGACATCGCGCTTCGACCAGCGGGCGATATCGGCCGCACCGTGCTCGCCGCCGAGCCGGAACGCCTGCCCGTCCGCCAGCGGCAGGAAATTCGAGTACGGTCGCTCCACCACCCGCAGCCCGTGCTCCTGCAGACGCAAATCGCGGATCACTTTTGGATTGAGCAGACTCACGGTGTAACTCGCCACCGAGTTGCGGAACCCCGGATGGAATTCCTCCGTCACCGCCGCACCGCCGACGATGCTGCGACGCTCCAGCACCCGCACCTTCAACCCTGCCGCAGCCAGATACGCCGCACAGACCAGACCATTGTGGCCGCCGCCGAGCATCAGGACATCGGTCTTGGCATCGTTGGCTGCAGACATACGCGATCTCATGGACGGGGACCGGCTGGATGATCTCCCGCGCCTTGCCAAAACAAAAGACCCCGCATCGCTGCGGGGTCTTTTGCCGATATCGGGATGCCGGTTGTACGACGACTGCAGAATCACGTTGACCGGATTATGGGCAGGTCGCCGGCGCCGAATTCACCAGAAACGCACCGGGAGCCGAGATCAGACCGGGCACGAAGCCCTGGACCAGCCAAGTCACCTGTTCGCCGGGCGTCATCACCTTCGAAGCAATGGTGCTTACCGGCACGCGCGTCGCCGGGATGTTCGGGTTGGTCGAGCCTGGGGAATCGTTGCACTTCACGTAGTTGCGCACGATCGGCTGCAGCACGCCGTTCTGAATGACCTTGAAAGCGCCGTCCCAGTGACGTGTCGCCGCGCCCGCGCTGTAGATCTCGCACTGCTGCTGCGCCGGGTACATGGTGATCTGCAGACGGGCGGTAACGCAGGCACCGCTGTTATTGGTCACCCGATGGGTCATCAGATATTCCGCGCCATAGTTGGCGGTGGTCCAAGGGTCGCTGTCGCGGCCGCCGGTGGCGCCCGAGCTGTTGGTGGTGTAACTGCGCAGCGCGGGCGCACGCTGGGCGTTGCTGGACGGCGACGGATCGGCCGTGGTCGGGTTGCAGGCGCCGGTGGGCGTGGTAGTGCTGGTACTGAAGGTATTGATCAGATTCGACGGCGCGGCCAGAAATTTATAACCGAAATTCTGACTGCTGCTGGTGAGCGAGACCACGTTGGTGCCCGCCCAGCGTTCGTAGCGATAAATGCCCGCAGAACGACCCCAACCAATCCAGTTGTAGCTGCCGTTGCTGGTCTGCGGCTGCCGGCTGGAGCATGGTGTCCCACCGAACACCAACTGCTGCCCGGTGCTGTTGTAAGTGGAAGCCACGTTGCCCCACGCATACAGCCGCTTGCCGAGATTGTCGGCGAGCGCGACCGAGCCATTCGCCGCCGAGGCTGCGACAACCCGTATCTTCACGCAGCCCGAAGTCGCACGCACCTTGATGCGCGCGTCCAACGACGCACCCTGGGTCCCGCCCAGACTGGCCAGCGCGTAAGTGCCGGTGATGGTCTGACCGGCGACATTGATGAATGCAGAACCGTTCGCGCTGCTGGTCACCCAGCTGGGCAACGTACCGGTCAGCGACGCAAGCGACACCGAATAGCTCGGGCTCTTGCCCGGATCGAGCGTGCTCTGTCCGGCCGGCACGGTGATATCGCGCTGCGATATCGCGGCACCAAAGGCGTTGAACGTGGCGCTGGTGCCGGCAGGCTCGATGAACACGTACACACGTTCGACCTGGGCATCGCCGCCGCTGGGTGCGGCAAGCAGATGGTGCATATAGAACGCGAACTCGCGCATGCCGCCACTGGAGCAGACCGTGTCGAGAGTGCCGGTGGACAGCGTACGGCTGACCTTGCCGGCATCCGCCGACACCATCGGCTCGCTCGCCAACAGCAGGCCTTCGCGGCTGACGCTCTCGGGGTTGTTGCTGTTGACCAACGGCATACCTTCCATCGTACCGGGCAGCGCATTGAGCTGTGACCAAGTCTGGGCCTGGGCAGTCACGGCGGTGAGCATCGCCGTGGCGACCACCAGCCGCAGGGTATTGCGAGCGGATTCCTTCATGTGTTGCGTTCCTTGTTGGGCCACAGCGTCCCTGCGCATCGACATCACGCCGCGCGGCTGCGGCAAGCTCGACTGCAGTGCTGCGCCGGAGGTCGAGCGGCACCAGCGCGGCTGGGATGCTACGCATCCAATGCGACGTAAACCGTGACGACATCCCACAGGTTCAGTTGGCCTTTAAAAATACAATCGTATTCATCATCATGCGCGCACGTACTGCATGCACAGACACCAGCCCAACCGCTGCGACAGCGCCCGCTCTGCCGCGCGCACTTATCGCGGCGGCGCGTACTCATCGAACCACCGTTTCACCTGCCCATACCAGAACACCGAGTTCTGCGGCTTCAGCACCCAATGATTCTCGTTGGGGTAGTACAGATAGCGACTCGGCACGCCGCGGTTCAACAGCGTGTGATACAGCTCAAGACCGTGGTTCACCGGCACGCGCAGATCGGTCTGGCCGTGCACAACCAGGGTCGGCGTCTTGAATCCAGCCGCGCCCAGATGCGGCGAGTTGCGCTCCAGCACGGCGCGGTTGTCGCGCTCCCAGA
>JAYUIZ010000457.1:0-2055 GCA_043765595.1 Lysobacter sp.
CTCGGCGGGATGCCCGGCGTCCCGTCGAGCACCCAGAGCGCACGCATGGTCGAAGTGCAGCCCATGAATATGGATCCCGCCACGAGCTGCACCGCGACCGAGCGCATGGATCCCCCGCCGCTGCGCATGCGGGCGCGCATGCAGTGCCGCTGAAGCAGCCGCAACATCCGGATATCCGCAACGTCCGCCACACCCACACCCTTTCCCACGAGACATCGCCATGAACCCGATCCGCTCTCTCTCCTGCATCGCCCTCGCGTTGACGCTGACCCTCGGCCCGGCGCTGTCCGCGCACGCGGGCTCCGCCACGGCGCAACTGCAATACCTCGACAAGACCACCTACAGCGGCCATCTGGATGTCTCCGTGGATCTGTACGCTCCGCCGAAGAAACCCGGGCAATACGAAGCGCCGAAGCGCTATCCGGCGAAGCTGCTGTTCGCACGCCCCGACCGTTTCCGCATGGTGCTGCGTCCAGGTGCCAACGACGAGTTCATCGCGGTCGCGGAAGGCGGCACTGTCCGCTGGTTAGATCGCGCCACCGGCATCTCGGGCAAAGAAGAAGCCGGCAAGGTCACCGATCCGCTCGCGCTGGCGCTGCTGGGCTCCGCCGGCGAACTGCTGCGCTTCAGCGCATCGAAGGATGTGGTGCTGCCCAAGAACAGCAAGATCAGCGGCGCGCGCCTGCAGCCCAATACCTGGGGCAGCGGCGTGGAAGAAGGTCTGGCCTGGTTCTCGTCCGACGGCAAGCCGATCGGTTTCCAGTTCCTGCTGTCCGATGGCACCAAAGTGTTCATCTCGGTGCTGCTGTTCCAGCAAAACGTGCAGACCAAGCCGGAAGATTTCCAGCTCTGATCGCATCGGCCTCGTAGGAGGGCCTTCAGGCCTGATCTTTTCAGGCCCGATCTTTTCAGGCCCCACCCTCGCCAATGCGGCGGTCCCGGCATGACCGTGATCGTGGGGGAAAAGATCGGGGCTGAAGCCCCTCCTACGAGTGGTTCTGCTATCGAAACTTTCAATCCGACTGTGGGAACATCGCCGCAGTCGGATTGAAACTGCGCGGCGAATAGCCGAAATCGCGCTGCGCATCGGCCGGATCGAACACCAGGTCGCTGCGCATGCGCGCCACCGCCGCTTCGTTGAAATCCAGCGCGAAGCCGGCGGCATGCGCGGCGGCAAGCACCACGTTGAATATCGGCGACGGCACTTCATGCAGCCTTGGCGCCGGCACCAGCACCGCCAACACGCGCGCCACCATCTCGCGATACGCCAGCGTCTCGCCGCCGGGCAAGGCATACGAGCGTCCGAACGAGGCCTCGACTTCGACACAACGGAATGCGGCATCGGCGAGATCGTGCACATGCACCGGCTGGCGCAGGCCGACCGCATCGCGCGGCAGCACCAACCGGCCGAAACGCCGCGCGACCTGCGCGATCCGGTTGAGATTGCGGTCGCGTCCCGCGCCGTAGACCAGCGTCGGCCGCAGCACGGTGGCCGCCGCGCCGCGCGCCGATGCGGTCTGGAACAGCACGCGCTCGGCTTCGCGCAGACGTGCGGCGAGGTCGCGCTCGTCGGCGTCGGCGGAACCGCGCTTCACGTCGATGCTGGTGGATCCAAATGCCACGATCCGCGGCGCAAGCATCGACGTACGCACGTACCACTGCGCGAAATGATCCAGCGGCCCGCAGCTGAAGATCGCCTGCACCTGCAATGGCAGGCCATCAACGCGCGCCAGATCGCCCTGCAGCCAAACCAGCCCCGGCTGCTCTGCCCGTGCTTCGCGCGAGACCGCATACACGCGCCAGCCGTCGTCGCGGAGGCGATCAAGCAGCGGCATGCCCAATTGCCCGCTGGCGCCGAACACCAACGCGGTCTTCACCGTGGCCCTCGCAGTGTCGGGTGCGTGTGTGGACGACGGGTCAAGATCAGGATTCGGCCGCCTCCGCGCGCCGGACCGGCGGCAAATTGAACCGCAGCCAGGCATAGCCCGCGGTCGCCGCGATTACCGACGCGCACAGCACGCCCAACACGCTGCTTTCGGCCATCTGTGGATGTCC
>JAYUIZ010000458.1:0-5685 GCA_043765595.1 Lysobacter sp.
AGGGACGGCGACTACACCTTCAAGATGCCGCAGAAGATCCCGTCCTACCTGATGGCGATCGCCGCCGGCGACCTGATGTTCAAGCGCATCTCCGACCGCAGCGGCGTGTGGGCCGAGCCGACGATGCTCGACAAGGCCGTGGCCGAGTTCGAAGACACCGAAAAGATGATCGCCACCGCCGAAGGCCTGTACGGCGCCTATCGCTGGGACCGCTACGACATGCTGGTGCTGCCGCCGTCGTTCCCGTATGGCGGCATGGAGAATCCGCGTCTGACCTTCCTCACCCCGACGGTGATCGTCGGCGACAAGACCCTGGTCGCGCTGATCGCGCATGAGCTCGCGCACAGCTGGTCGGGCAACCTCGTCACTTTCTCCAGCGCCAAGGACGCGTGGCTGAACGAAGGCTTCACCAGCTACGTCGAAAACCGCATCGTCGAAGTGCTGTATGGCGAGGATCAGGCGGTGATGGAGAACGTGATCGAGCGCAACGAGCTGAAGAAGGAATACGCCGAGATCGATCCTTCGCTGCAGGCGCTGGCGACCAAACCCGGCGTGCTGAAAGATCCCGACAACAGCAGCAGCGCCACGGTCTATACCAAGGGCGCGTGGTTCCTGCAGTTCCTCGAGCAGCGCTACGGCCGCGAGAAATTCGATCTGTTCCTGCGCGGATATTTCGACCACTTCGCGTTCCAAAGCATCGATACCAAGCAGTTCGCGGGCTATGCCAAGACCCATCTGCTGGACAAATACCCCAATGCAGTGAGCCGGGACGAATTCAACGCGTGGCTGTACGACCCGGGCATCCCGCCGACCGCCCCACAGATGCAGTCCCGCCGTTTCGGCGTGGTCGATTCCGCGCGTCTGGCTTGGCTGGGCACCGGCAACTTGCCGCCGGCCGCCATCACCAAGCCCTGGAGCACCCAGGAGTGGGTGCATTTCATCGAGAGCCTGCCGAAAACCCTGACTATTGCGCAGCTGACCCAACTTGACGGCGCTTACCAGTTCACGGGCACCATGAACGGCGAGATCGCCCAGCGCTGGTATCCGCTGGCGGTGAGCAACGGTTACACCCAGGCCAACGAGGCCATTGCCACGTTCCTGCAGCGCATCGGCCGCCGCAAACTGATCATGCCGACCTACGCCGCGCTGGTGAAGACCGAGGCTGGTCTGGCGCTGGCGAAGCAGGTGTTCGAGCTGGCCAGGCCGGGCTATCACCCGATCACCACCGGCTCGGTGCAGAAGGTCATCGACGAAGCCAAGCCGGTCGCCACGCCGCCTGCGGCGACGACCGAGATGGCGGCACTTGCGCCAGACGGGAATGCTGTCGATGCGGCGCCGCCCGCGCCGCCCGCCAAGTGATGCGCTGAACCCATGGCACTGCTGTCTGCGCGCAAGGCGCGCATCGCGAACTGGATCGCCGCTGCGATCCTGGCGGCGATGGCGCTCGCATTGTGGTTCGACCCGGGGCTGGTGATCCGCGGCGAGTTCGCCAAGCAGCGCCTGTTGCTTGGGGCGTCCTCGCAGCGGAGCGTGGTCGAAGACCACCGCTGGACCTGGGTGGAACTGCCGGCCGACAAGCCCAACGCCCCCACCATCGTGATGCTGCACGGCTACACCGGCAGCAAAGAGAACTGGTACCGGATGGCGCGCGCGCTGCGCGGCCGCTACCGCATCGTCATTCCCGACCTGCCCGGCTGGGGCCAGAGCGAGCGCAAGGACGGCGCCGATTACGGCTTCGTCGCGCAGAGCGCCCGGGTCGCTGCGTTCCTGCGCAAGCCCGAGGTGGCCGGCGGCCGGCCGGTGGTGCTGGTGGGCCATTCGATGGGCGGCGGCATCGCCGCGCTGACCGCCGCGCGCTATCCCAATCTGGTCGCGCGGATCGGCCTGCTCGACGCCGCCGGCGTGCGCTTCGAGGACAACCGGTTCGGCAAGGATGTGCTGGACGGCAAGAACCCGTTCGGCGTGAGCGACAAGGCCTCGCTGGAGCGATATCTCGCCACCGTGTTCCACAATCCGGAGACGCGGCCGTGGGTGCCGTGGCCGGCCCGCGACATCTACATCGCCCAGCGCAGACGCGATGCGGCCTTCGAGCAGGCGGTGCTGGACAAGGTCGGCCGCGGCGAAGAACGCTTCCTGCCCGGCGCCGAGGCCGCGAACATCTCGCAGCCGGCGCTGCTGCTGTGGTGCCGGCATGACAAGGTCATCGATCCCAGCGCGATGGGCCTGTACGCCGCGCGCATCCCGCACGCCAGTCAGGTGATGCTGGAAGACTGCGGCCACATGTCGCTGATGGAGCGGCCGGGCGAATCCGCCGCCGCGGTGGCGATGCTGATCGAACGCGGCCTGCCTGGCGGCCCGCACCAGGAGCTACCGTGAATCCTGTCACTCGACGGACGCTTGCCCTGGCGCTGGCCTGCGCGATGCTGGCCGGCTGCGGCGAAGATCCGGAAGTGGCGAAGGCCGCCGCCGCCGAACAGGCGGCCGCGCTGGACGCCAAGGCGCAGGAAGGCGCCACCGCCTTCGACGACGCGGTGAGCAAGGAAAACTGGGTGCTGGCGAAAGCGCAGGCTGACGTCCTGATCGCCCAGTACCCCGACAGTGCCGCAGCCAAGCGCGTGCGCGGCGAATTCGACGCCGTGAAGCAGAAGCTCGACGACACCCGCGAAGCCAAGCGCACCGCCGCGCTGTGGAGCTACGGCACCGAAAGCGTGAAGGGCGGCCTGCAGCATTCTTCGGCGATCTATGCGAAGGACGGCGTGGACGTCGACGGCCGCGGCCCCACCCAAGTGCGGCTGATCTTCCGCGACCACCCGTCCTGGGGCCGCAGCAGCTACCTCGTGCTGCAGGGCGGCGACTTCGACTGTTACCGCGGTTGCCGGCTGCCGATCAAGCTCGACGGCAAGCCCGCGAAATCGCTGCCCGGCTCGCGCCCGGACACCGACGAAGCCATCGCCATGTTCGTCGAAGACGAACGCGCGCTGTGGAAGATGACGCAAGGTGCGAAGACCCTCGAAATCGAATTCCCGGTGAAGGGTCTGGGCAAACGCAGCGCGGTGTTCGAGGTCGCGGGGTTGGACCCGGGCCGTATGCCGGGGTGGTGATACCGCGTGCGCTGGCTGGCCAAGCTGTGGCCTAGCGCGCTTCAGGCTGAGGGCCACCCCACATTTTCTCAGGTGGAGTCATCAGGTTAGGGGGATTTCGCGTATTGCTGTCATCCCGAGCCGCAGACGAGGGACCTGTTTTGAGCTGCTTTTGATAACCAAGTGCAACGACTGACGGAAACAGTTCCCGTTCGGCTCTGTGTTTCGCTCGCTGTCGCGAGCGAGTCACTTTTCTTTGCTTGTGCAAAGAAAAAGGTAACCAAAAGAAAGCACACCCCGTCGGTCGCGCCCGGCGCTGTGCGCCGGGTTCACGAGCTTCGCGGGGTTTTTCGACAGAACATCCATGTCCTGTCGAAAAACGCGCGGCGTCCTGCCGCGCGCCCTGCGGGCATGATCCGCGAATCCCGTCGCGCCCAGGGGCCCGGCAGATCAGGATCAACAGCGGCTTCCAAATGCCATCGCGAAAGCAAAGATCTCTGGGGTTCTCGGATGAATTCGTGGGGAGACCTCAGGCTTCAGGCTGACCAACGCCGCACCCGCAGTCCGTGTCTGGCTCCGGACTTGGGTTGCCCGCCCATCGCGCCCATAATCGCGGCCATGGACATCCATTCCGACCATCCCGATCACGGCTTCCAGTTCCCCGGTGTTTTTGAGATCACCGCCATGGGTCCCGCAGGCGTGGGCCTGGAAGAACGCATCCCGGAGTTGTTGGAAGCCATCGGCATTGCCGTGCTGCGCGAAACCGTCGCCGCGCGGAACTCATCGGGCGGCAAGTTCGTCTCGATCCGGCTGAGCTTCCACGCCGAAGACCGCGAGCGTTATGAGGCGGTCCACGCCGCGCTGCGCGCCGAACCGAGCATTAAATGGACCCTTTGATCGCAGCGGCGGACGCATCGGGGGAAGACATGCGATCCGGCACATCCGGTCGCCGCAACCAGGAGGGAAGCGCGATGTCGGGAGTCTGGCAATTGCTCTATCGCAGTGTGCAGGCCTATGAGATGGAAACCGCCGACCTGATGAAGCTGCTGTTCGATGCGCGTTCGTACAACCGCGAAAATGGCATTACCGGGCTGCTGCTGCACCATGAAGGCGAGTTCATGCAGTTGCTCGAGGGCAACCGGGACGAGGTCAGCCGCATTTACTGCAAAATCGCCGAAGATTCGCGCCACCGCGATGTGACGATCGAAGTCGATCGACAGGCCCACGATCGGTTGTTCCCCGGCTGGCAGATGGGCTATGCCGAAGCGCCGGAAATGGACGGCCATCCGGCGCTCGCCGGGGCCGGCTCCGAGCGCGACGCCGTCGCCATGCTGCGCTTGCTGTCCGCCACCGATGTCTGCGCGCAGCGGCTGCTGCGGTTCCTCGAAGCGCGGGCCTGACGACCATGTCCGATTTGGTTCCCGCTTCCCCGATCAGCGTACCGCTACAGCCCGGGCCAGCTGACGCGCAAGTCCGCGATCTCGGCCGCGTGGCCTATGAACCGGTGTGGCGCGCGATGCAGGGCTTCACCGATGCCCGCAGCGCCAAGACCCCCGACGAACTCTGGCTGGTTGAGCACGAGCCGGTCTTCACCCTCGGCCAGGCCGGCAAGCCCGAGCACGTGCTGATGCCGGGCGACATCCCGGTGCTGAAGGTCGATCGTGGCGGCCAAGTGACCTACCACGGTCCGGGCCAGATCGTGGCCTACCCGCTGCTGGACCTGAAGCGGCTGAAGGTCGGGGTGCGCGAGTACGTGTGTCGGATCGAGCAGGCGCTGATCGACACTCTGGATCACTGGAACATCCACGCCGAACGCCGCGAGGGCGCGCCCGGTGTCTATGTGGCCGGGGCCAAGATCGGCGCGTTGGGCATCCGCGTCCGCCGCGGCTGCACCTTCCACGGTCTGGCCTTCAATGTCGCCATGGACCTGTCGCTGTTCCAGCGCATCAATCCCTGCGGCTACGCCGGGCTGCAGGTGACCTCGATGCTAGACTTGGGCGGCCCTTCCGGCCTGGATGCGGTCAAGCCGGTCCTGCTGTACAACTTGGCGAAACAGTTCGATCTGCAACTGCAGACCGCGCCGCCGCCGGACCTGACCGCACTCGCCGCACTGTCCAAGTCTTCCGCTGTCGTAGGAGGGCCTTCAGGCCCGAGCTCCGCCGCAATCGATCTTTCTCTCGTCACAGAGCTCGGGGCTGAAGCCCCTCCTACGCCCGGCACGACTGTCCAACCGAACACTGCCGGATCGAATCCATAGGCTATTCCCGATGTCCACGCCCAGCCCGTCCTCCGAGAAGCGCATTCCGCTCACCGTCATCCCCGGCGATGCGCCGGCGTCGCCTGGACTTGCCTCGCTTGGGCCGGGTTCGCTCGAACCGGGTGCGAAGCAGATGGCCGGCGACAAGATCGCGCGCTCGCCGGTGCAGTTCGCCGATGCGCCGGTGCTGCGCAAGCCGTCGTGGATACGGGTGCGCATTCCGTCCGGCAACGCGGTGCAGACCCTCAAGGCCAAACTGCGCGAAAACCGCCTGGTCACGGTCTGCGAAGAAGCCAGTTGCCCGAACATCCATGAGTGTTTCAGCCACGGCACCGCCACGTTCATGAT
>JAYUIZ010000459.1:0-2011 GCA_043765595.1 Lysobacter sp.
GTCGTTCAGCAACATGGTCAACGACAAGTACGGCCTCGACATCACGCCGGTCCTGTTTTTCGAATATCCCAGCATCCGCGAGATCGCCAAACATCTCGCCCAGGATTTCCGCGAGAACATGCTCCGCGTGCATGCGCAGGCAGGCTCGCCGTCGGCGGCTACCGGCATGGTCCAAACGGCCCAGGCGGCTCCGAATCAGCCGGCGTTCGCGTCCAAGAACAAGCTCACTGTGCGGACGCTGCGGCGCCCGCAGGCGGCGGGGGCAGCTTCTCCCCGGGACGCCGCTTCATAGAACGGCCGATCGCCATCGTCGGAATGAGCGGGGTGATGCCGCAGGCGGACACGCTTGACGAATACTGGGAGAAGTTGAGCAAGGCTGAGAACAACATGGTCACGCTTATTCCGCAGGATCGCTGGGACTGGGAAGCGTATTACGGCAATCCGATGGCGGAGAAGAACAAGACGCTGTCGAAATGGGGCGGCTTCATGCGCGAGGTCGATAAGTTCGATCCGCTGTTCTGGGGGATTTCGCCGCGCGAAGCGGAGATGATGGATCCGCAGCAGCGCATTTTCCTGGAGAGCGTCTGGGGCGCGATCGAGGATTCCGGACACCGTGTCTCCGACCTGGCGGGCACCAAGACCGGCCTGTTCGTCGGTGCGGCGACCCGTGACTACATCGATCTGATGGCGATGAACGAGGCGGAACTCGACGGCTATTCCGCGTCGGGCACGTCGCACGCCATTCTGGTCAACCGCGTGTCCTTCCTGCTCAATCTGCATGGCCCCAGCGCACCGCTGGATACTGCGTGCTCCAGTTCGCTGGTGGCGTTGCACCGTGCGATCGAATCGATCCACACCGGCAGCTGCGACATGGCCATCGTCGGCGGCGTGCAGGTCATGCTCACTCCGGCGGGGCATATCTCCTTCGGTGCGGCGGGCATGCTCGCCGACGACGGCAAATGCAAGACCTTCGACTCGCGCGCCAACGGATACGTGCGCGGCGAAGGCTCCGGTGCAATCCTGATCAAGCCGCTGGAAGATGCGATCGCCCACGGCGACCACATCTACGCGGTTGTCAAATCCACCGCCGAGAACCACGGCGGTAAAGCGACGATGCTGACCGCACCCAACCCTAATGCTCAGGCCGATCTGCTGGTCGAAGCCTATGAAAAAGCCGAGATCGATCCGCGCAGCGTCGGTTATCTCGAATGCCACGGTACCGGCACCAGCCTGGGCGATCCGATCGAGATCCAGGCCATGAAAAAGGCGTTCGCGGAACTCTACCGGAAGCATGAGCTGCCGCCGGCCGCCAAGCCGCACATCGGCCTGACTTCGGCCAAGACCAACATCGGCCATCTCGAAACCGCGGCGGGCATCGCCGGCATCCTCAAGGTGTTGCTGTCGATCAAGCACCGGCAGATTCCTGCGCTGCTCCACTTCGAGAAGCTCAATCCGTACATCAACCTCGACAACACGCCGTTCTATCCGGTGGAGAAGACCAAGGATTGGGAACCTGCGCTCGACGATCAGGGTCGTCCGTTCCCGCGCCGCGCCGGCATCAGCTCGTTCGGTTTTGGCGGCGCGAATGTGCACATCGTGCTCGAGGAATATATCGAGCCGCCGACCGTCTTTGCCGCGCATCCAACCGGCCCCTGTCTGATCGTGCTGTCCGCCAAGACCGCCGACCGCCTGCGCGCGAACGCCGAGCGCCTGCTCGCGCACCTCGTCGCCGGCCCGGACGCGGACACGCTTGCCGATGTCGCCTACACCCTGCAGGTCGGCCGCGACCCGATGCCCGAGCGCATGGGGTTGGTCGTGGATTCCATGCAGGATCTCATCGTGCGCCTGCAGCGCTTCGTACAGGGCGATGCTGAGGGCGCGGGCGTCAGGTTGGCCAGCGTCCGCCGCAAGGCGGATATCGGCACGACCGCCGCCGATGTGATAGGCACTGCGCTCGTGGAGGGTTTTAGAAACGGCATAGCCAAGGCTGGCACGCTGTTTGACTATCCAC
>JAYUIZ010000460.1:0-5682 GCA_043765595.1 Lysobacter sp.
CCACACGCGGCCGCGGGCGACGGCGTCGACATCGGCCACCGGCTTTTTGCGCGCTTCTGACACCTTGCCGGTGAAATCGCGATAGCCCTTTTCGATCACGCTCTGCATCACCTGTGACACATCCGCCGACAGCGGGCGGGTCACATCGAACGCGCCGGCGATCTTGGTGGTGGACACGCCGTCGGTGCGGACGCCGATCTTTTCGAGGGTGCGCGAGAAGGTCGGGATCATGCCGAAGATGCCGATGGAGCCGGTGATCGTGGACGGGTCGGCGTAGATGCGGTCGGCGTTCATGCTGATCCAGTAGCCGCCGGACGCGGCCAGATCGCCCATCGACACCACCACCGGCTTGCCCGCCTTCTTCAGCGCGACGATCTCGCGGCGGATCTGCTCGGAGGCGAACACTTCGCCGCCGGGCGAGTCCACGCGCAGCACCAGCGCCTTCACGCTGTCGTCGTCGCGGGCTTCGCGCAGCAGCGCGGCGGTGGATTCGCCGCCGATGGTGCCGGCCGGCTGTTCGCCGCCGGTGATTTCGCCCTCGGCCACCACCACGGCGATGTGGTTCTGAGTGCCCAGCATCGGCATGGCGCCCTTGAGGTGGCTCAGATAGGTGTTGAACGAGACCTGGCGGAAACCGCCCTCGGCGTCTTCGTCAGGCGTGCCGCGCTTGGTCAGCAGGGCTTCGACTTCTTCCTGGGTATTCAGGCCGTCGATCCATTTCTGCTTCAGCGCGTACTGGGCCAGATCGCCCTGCACCGCGGCGATGTCTGCCGGCAGCGTGTCGAAACTGGCGGCCAGCTGTTGCGGGTCGAGCTTGCGCGCTTTGCCGATGTCGCCGAGATAGCGCTGCCAGATGTCGTTCATCCAGAACAGGTCGGCTTCCTTGGATTCCGGCGATGCCGCATCCAGCACGTAGGGCTCGGCCGCGGACTTGAACTCGCCGACCTTGAACAGGTGCACGTCGACGCCGAGCTTGTCCTGCAGGCCTTCGCGGAAGTACTGGCGGTAGCGGGCCAGACCTTCGATCAGCATGCCGCCCATCGGGTCCAGATAGATTTCGTTCGCCTGCGACGCCAGCAGGTACTGGGCCTGGTCGTAGCTTTCGCCGTACGCGATGATCTGCTTGCCGGAGGCGCGCAGCTCGGCCAAGGCTTCGGCCACTTCGCGGATCGAGGCATAGCCGCTGAAGGACATGCCGTCCACGCGCAGCAGCACCCGTTCAATGCGCTTGTCGGTCTTGGCCGCGTTCAGCACCGCCAGCAGGTCGCGCAACTGCACTTCGCGGGCGCGCGGATCGTTCAGGGCTTCGGCCAGCGCGCGGCTGGTAGGGTCGATCGTGTACTGCTCGACCAGCGTGCCTTCCGGCGCAATTACCAGAGTGCTGCGGTCGTCCACGGGCAACACCCGCTTGCTTCCGCTGCCCAGTGCCGCGAGGCAGATCAGCAGAAAGCCGAAGAACAGGATGTTGAAAATCAGACGGCGGGTGAAATTCATCGCATCCCAGATACCGACCAGGATGCTGGCGATGGGGCCGCGGCGGCGCGGTTCGTTCATTGGGGAGATCTCCTTAACATATGGGTGGCAGTGTGCAGGCCTGCGGCGGTGGCGTCATCCGCCATCGGTCATTCCTACCGGCGGCACAAGTGGCAGGCGTCGCGACAGCCGCAGGAAGCGCAGCCCCAGCAGCACCGCGGCCACGGTGAGGCCCGCGGTCAGGCCCACCCACATGCCGCGCGGGCCGTAGGCGGGCACCAGGTCGCCCAGGCCCAGGCCCAGCACAGCGCCCAGCGGCATGCCGATGCCCCAGTAGGCCACCGCCGCCAGCAGCATCGGCACGCGGGTGTCCTTCAGGCCGCGCAGGGCGCCGACCGACAGCACTTGGATGCCGTCTGGAAACTGGAACGCCGCCGCCAGCAGCAGCAGCGAAGCGGCCATCGCGATCACCGCGGCATCGGAGGTGTACATCGCGGCGATGGCGTCGTTGCCGAACAGCAGCGCGCTGCCGGTCAGCAGTTGGGTCATCAGCACCAGCGCGTAGCCGGCGAACGCGGCGCGACGCAGGCCGTCGCGGTCGCCGCGGCCCACGGCGTGACCCACCCGCACCGTAATGGTCTCGGCCAGCGCCATCGGCACCATGAAGCAGAGGCTGGCGACGTTGATCGCGATCTGATGCGCGGCCGCCGGCACTTCGCCCAGCCGCCCGATCACCAGTGCGGTGGCGACAAACAACCCGCCTTCCAGCAGCCAGGTGATGCCGATCGGCAGGCCCACCGTCAGCAGCTCGCGGATCGGCGCCCAGCGCGGCGGGTCGTAGCGGTTCAACAAATGCAGGTCGCGAAACCGGCGCGCGCGGGCCAGATACCCGGCCATCGCCAGCACCTGCAGCCACATGATCAGCGCCGAGGCCAGCCCCAGCCCGCCCGCGCCCAGCGCCGGCAGCCCGGCGTAACCGAAGGTCAGGGCGTAGCCGGCCGGCACCAGCACCAACAGCCCGCCGAAGCCCAGGATCATGGTCGGAATGGTGTAGTGCAGGCCGTCGCAGAGGTAGCGCATGCACAGAAACACAGCCAGCGCCGGCACGCCCCAGCGGATGCCATGGACGAAGGCCGTGGCGCCCGGGCGGATTTCCGGCGCGATCCCGAAGGCCTCCAGCGCCAGCGGAATCGCGCTGAGGAACAGGAACATCGCCAGCCCCAAGGCCAGCGCCAGCCACAGCGCCTGCCGGAACAGCGGGCCGATTTCCTCGCGGCGCCCGGCGCCGTCCAGCTGCGACACCGACGCCGGCACCGCGATCAGGGTGCCCATCGGCATCAGCAGCGGCAGCCAGAACAGCGCCGTGCCCACCGATACCGCGGCCAGCGTGGCCGTGCCGTGATGGCCTGCGATGACCGCATCGACCAGACCGATCAGCCCGGTCGAGACGTGGCCCGCAATCAACGGCGCGGCCAAGCGCGCACTGCTGCGCAGTTCGTCGCGAAAACGCGGGGTGGGGGGCTGGGACATCACTGCGCCGGAAGCGGGAGACACCAGCATGGGGCCGGCGCATGGGCTGGCATCTTACGGCACCGCTGATGAGATCTATTTCGGCCACCACGTCAGCCCGGGGAGCGCATGACTGAACGGCAAGCCCACGCCGCGTTTCCAGCCTGCGAAAACTACGGCAGCGTGCGGCGCCTCCGAAGCCGAGATCGATCTGGCCCTGGCCCGCGCTGACCTCGTCCTGGAACAGGCGACGGCAGCCAGCAAGACCGCGATCACCGAAAAAGAGGCCGACCTCGGCTGGTTATTGCGCTGGGCGAAGCGGCGCGGCGAGCAGTTCGCGCGCAACAGCGAAGCGATGCGCGAAAACCCCGACGAGTTCGTCCGCCTGTTTTTGGGTGCGGTGCCCGGCACGCTGTTCCTGCTGGTGCCGCTGTTTGCCCTGTTCCTGAAGGTCATGCACCTCGGTTCGGTGCGCGGCTACCTGGAGCATCTGGTGGTGGCGCTGTACAGCCATGCGTTTCTGCTCGCCTCGCTGCTGCTGTTCGCGTTGACCGGCCTGACGGGCCTCGCGCCGACGGCCTGGATCTGGCCGAAGGTGGGGCTGGGAATCGCTGCGACGGGGCTGCTGTTCGCCGTGCCCGCCTATCTGCTGGTGAGGCAGAAACGGGTGTGCGCGCAGCGCTGGTGGGTCACCATCGTGAAATTCCTGGTCATCGGCAACGTTTACACCGTGCTGTTGACCTGCGCGCTGCTCTACGCTGTGATCGCCGGACTGAGCGGTTGACCGCCACCAAAGAAAGCCCCAGAAAGCCATCCATGAGTGCCATCGATGAGAGCCGCATGACCCCGAAAGGCGTGATCTACGAAGTGAACATCGAGGTCGACGCCTCGGCGCACGACGAGTACCGCGTGTGGTTGCACGACCACATCGCCCAGATCCTGGCGTTGCCGGGTTTCACCGGCGCCAAGGTGTTCGAGGTGCTGGAACCGCCGCCCAGTGCGGGCCGGGTCGGTCTGTGCGTGCAATACACACTGAAAAGTCGCGAGGCGCTGGACGATTATCTGCGCGACCATGCCCCGAGGCTGCGCGCAGAGGGGGTGTCCCGCTTCGGCGGCCGCTTCCAGGCGACGCGACGGGTTCTGCACGGGGTGCGCTGAGCGCGCCAGCTTCAGCCCGGGACGACGCTGGCCCAGAGCTTGCCCAGCCAGCCCGACTTCGGCGATGCCGATGCGCCGTGCGTGGCGGTCTTCGCTGCAGCTTCGCCGGTCTTCGCCGCAACCGCGGCATCGCGCAGCCGTGCGATTGCCGCTACCCGTTCCGGCGGCAGCTGTTTCATCACGAAGCGTGCTTCGTCGTTGAGCGCCAGCCAGGCTTCGCCGTCCAGACTGCCATCGGCGCGCTGCGGCAGGGCGCGCTGCAGCGCCTGTTTGTATTCCACCGGGTCGACGCCGAACACCGCCGCCGCCTGGGTGTCGTCCAGCCCCACCACCACCCGCAGCAACAGCACCGCGCGGGTGCCGAAGTCCAGCCGGGCCAGCGACGCGAAGTCGCCGTGCCAGTAAGGCGCCAGGGGTTCGGCGTTGAGGGCGGGACTCTGCAGCAGGGTGGTCCAGAACAGCAGCGGCCACTCGTCGTGCGCGGCGCCGTGCGCCGTTTCGGTGAAGGTCTCAATCGCCGAGACCAGGGCGCGGTCGCCATGTTCGACGTCGCCACACTGCAATTCAGCCAGCAGCGCCGCCCGTCGTTCCATCCCCCGCAGGAAGCTGACGACCGCCCCTGAAGAGGCGGCAGCGATATCGAGCGTGTGGTGGGAAGACATATCGGGCGACAGATCAAGTACTTGACGGAGGGGTCGCATAATGCCTTCCACGTCCGATCTACGACTTGACAACCATCACGAAACCGGCTCCCCAAGGCCCCATCAGGGTTGTAGACCGATCACCGGCCAGATTCGGTTGTGCACAGCGGTCATCAACGCGCAACAAATCGGGCTTTGCCGGCCGCGCGCGCCGTGGACGCGTGATGTTTCACGGACAAGCGATTGATTTAAATGAGGTTTCATACGGTGGCGTTTTTTTAGCCATACATTGCGGAACCCTTGGATTTAGCGCATAAAACTGTTCGCGCATCGAGTCATGCACAAACTTATCCACAGCTTGTGTGGATAATGCCGAATTCCCTTTGCGATCCGCCACTTGCGGGCCATTCGTGTGCCGGCCGGCAGCAATGCGGTGCAAGTGAGGGTCGAAGTCTGCCGAACTGGCGAAACGATGTCAGTCATCAGCTGACCGTCTCAGTACCGCCTGACCGTGTCAGTACGCACGATGCGGATTCCGTAAATGCTGTGGTGCGCATCGCCACCTCCTATCCCGGCCACCGCCGTCACGCCCTTGGCGGACAGACATACCCAAGACTTACCCCGCCGTCGCGGCATCGTTGACAGCATCGAATCTGGCCTGTTAGATTCAGAAGTGGTGCTTCAGCGGTGAGCGCGGCACCGGAAATGGGTGGCAGCAAGTCCCCAACATGCGAAAGGATACGTGTCATGGCGAACGACTCTTCCCCAGATGGCTCAGTGCCCGCCGACCTGGCGACGGCTCCACCAGCAACACCAACACCAACACCAACACCAACACCAACACCAACACCAACACCAACACCAACACCAACACCAACACCAACACCAACACCAACACCAA
>JAYUIZ010000461.1:0-2052 GCA_043765595.1 Lysobacter sp.
GGGGACGCCACTATTCGGAACCACGGAGCCCGCTCGCGCGGGCTTGAGCCTGTTTGAGATAGCCGCGCTCTTGCGATGGCAACCATGAAATGCATTTCATCCCATGTAGAGCTGCCTTCAGGCCGCGGCTCAAACGCCACATGCAGTCTCAATGGCCTGAAGGCCGCTCTATAAGCTTGTTAGAAGCTGTTCAAAATCCCTGCCTGAAAAAAATGTCATCCCGAACGATGGCGAAGCCAGAGGAGGGATCTGCTCGCTGTTGATGTCACAACAGCAGATCCCTCCGCCCGCTGCGCGGGCGTTCGGGATGACAAATGGAGTGTCAGCTCGTGGCTCAGAAACATTTTGAACAGGTTCTTAGAGAGGTTTTGAACAAATTGTAAGGCGGTCCATTCGATTCGCGGAATGATCCGACACAGTCGGAAACGCCCCGGGTTTCCCCGGGGCGTTTCCGTATCGCTTGTCGTATTGTCGATCAACCCTTCATCAGGCTCAGCCCAGCACGAGGCTCAAGCCGTAAGCGTTGAGTACGGGGTTGATCGGCTGATAAAAGCTGACTGGATTGCTGAACTGGCAGTTGGACAGCGGCGGCGCGCCGGCACCGAGCTGGCCGCCGGAGCTCAGGCCCTGGGCGTCATTGCCGATGATCCAGGAGCCGCCAGAGTCGCCTTGGGTGAGGCAAGCCGATGACTGGCGCAGACCGAAGACCGGCCCATTCGAGTAGTTCACGGTCACATTGGTGGCGGTGATGATGCCGCAGCGCCAGCCCGAAGCGTAACCGGAACGGCAGATCCCAGTGCCCACACCGTATTCGAAGCTGCCCCTCACCACGCTGGCATAACCGTTGTACTGGTTGACCAGGCCATAGAGTGTGTCGATGCTGCGGACGTTGGCCCATGCCTGATCGGCGCCGGGAAAGCTGCTGGCCTGCACGAAGCCGACGCCCACGCCGCCCAGACTGACGCCCGTTCCGGCGCCGCCGCAGTGGCCCGCGGTGGCGAAGCCCGGGGTCGTGCCCCGCCTTACCGAGAAACCGATCGAACAGAAACCTCCGCCGGAACCATACTGGATGCCGCCGAAGACGTTCGCAGCGGTCATGGCGGTGCCTTCTGCGGCTTCGAAGCGGATCGTGTCGACGTTCGCCGGACTGACTGCGACGAAATCGGCGGCCTTGAGCATCGCGCCGGGCGAGACGCTGACGACCACGCGATTCGTACGCACATCGATGTACCAGGACTGCACGCCCTGGAGCTTGCGCCCGTCGCTGGCGCGCGCACGGATATCGTTGAGGCCCGACATCGTGTCTTCGAGCTGACGCAGGGAATAGCGGACCTGCCGGACTTCCGTGCCCGGGATACGCACTGCTTTGGCGCTGATGGTGGTCGCCACGACGTACTTGAATGTACCGTTGACATCGTGCTCGAGCCAGCCACCGGCGAAGTTGCTGCCGAACTGGCGCTTCGCCTGTAGTTCCTTGGCGAGTGTTTCGCGTGTGGCTCGGAAATAACCTGGCAGCTGTTCTTCGCTGATGCCCAGATCGCGTTGCATCGCGGCGGCCATGCCGGGGTTGATGCGGACGTCGCTGTCCGCTGCGCCGGCGCTGCCGGCAAACGTGGCGAGAAACGCAGCTGCGACGAGGATGCTGCGATGAGCGTTGTTGGGGGAAACCATATGGATCACTCCTTGTGATGGTATGGGTAGAGATGAGTCGTGCGATGTGTACTTCCGTGATCTGCTGCGGTGGAACCGATGCCCTGTCGTGTGATGTCGCGACTGGACGTTTCAATCCTATGTGTGTTGGTTCTGATGCAATGAGAGATCCGTCTAAAAATGATTTTTCTGCAGCGATTCCGGCATGACGAAATTTCTATCGGCTTTTAACGAGCGATAAGCTGTGCAGATGTTTCAATGATGTTTCACTGCATGTTGATACAGACCATGCTCTTTGCTGTATTCATCGTCTTGCGCATGCGCCATGTCGCTGATGCGTGATGGCCTGCCTGTCCCGCTGCAGTCACGGATTGCGTGCGTTCACCATGCTGAATTCAAGCG
>JAYUIZ010000462.1:0-2048 GCA_043765595.1 Lysobacter sp.
AGACCGGCGGTCGGCAGTGCCAGCAGCAGCGTCCAGGCATAGTTCCAATGATCGATCACACTCCAGGCCATCAGCGTCCACAGCGCGGCGAACGGGACCAGGGTGTTGATCAGTTGCCATACGGCGCGGCCGGCCACAGGGCGGGCGAATTCAGCGCAACGTTGGCGCAACTGGGAGGCGGTGGACAGGGCAGAAGGTGCTGCGGCGGGCATTACGGTCGCGGGTTCGGTCACGCTGAAGACTCCGGGGAGATGCGCAATTGTGGGCGGCCAAGGGTGACATCGCAATGCGTGCGTATGCGTATGGTGTGATACCACTCACGATCCATGCGATCTGCAACGTTTCCGGCGCCGCGCTTTCACCGGAGGCACTGACCGGAGGGACGGCCCGCACAGATCATCTCCGCACGGGCCGGTCGGTCATGCCTTCGGCGGTCCCTTGCGATGCGGCTTCGCCGCAGGTTTGAATCCGTCCGGCTTGAAGCCCGGCTTCGAGCCGCCCGGCCGCGGGCCGCTGGGCTTGAACGCGCCTCGCGGCTTGAAGCCTTCCGACTTGAAGCCGTCAGGGTTGAAGCCGCCGGTCCCAGCGCCGCCACTGCCGTCGTATTCGTCCAGTTTCTGCAGACGCAGCGCCTGCCCGGCCACGCGCACTTTTTTCAGGTGCATCAGCAGCGGTTTGGGCATGCCGTCAGGCAGATCGAGGATTGAATAGTCGTCGTGGATGTCGATACGGCCGATGTATTTGCTGTCGAGTTCAGCTTCGTTGGCGATCGCGCCGACGATATTGCCCGGCTTCACGCCGTGCATGTGACCGACTTCGATGCGATACGTTTCCATACCCGGCTCAGGTGCGGAACGCGGTGCGAAATCCTTCTTCGGCGCGAATTCGCGACGTTCCTGGCCCGGACGCGGCTCGCGCTGCGGACGTTCCGTGCGCTCAGCGCGCTCGCCGCCACGCTCGCCACCCGCCCGGTCAGGACCGCGATCGGCGCGCTGCGCGCGTTCGGCGTACTCGCGATTCTGCGCGAAGGGCTGCGGCTTGCGGTCCGGCGCCAGCAGCAGCGGCGTATCGCCCTGCAGCAGCTTCGCCAGCGCCGCGGCTACTTCGATCGCCGGTACGTTCTGCTCGCGTTCGTAGCGTTCCACCAGCTCGCGGTACAGACCGATGTCGCCACCGTTGCCCGCGTCCAGCGCCAGGGTGTCGGTGATGCGGCCAAGGAACCGGGTGACACGGGCGTCATTGACGCTCTCCACGGTCGGCAGCTGCATTTCCTCGATCGGCTGACGGGTGGCGCGTTCGATCGCGCGCAGCATGTTTTTCTCGCGCGGACTCACGAACAGGATCGCGTCGCCGCTGCGCCCGGCGCGGCCGGTGCGGCCGATGCGGTGGACGTAGCTTTCGGTGTCGTAGGGAATGTCGTAGTTCAACACGTGACTGATGCGTTCCACGTCGAGGCCGCGGGCGGCAACGTCGGTGGCGACCAGGATGTCGATCTTGCCGTCCTTGAGATTCTGGATGGTTTTCTCACGCTGCGCCTGCGGCACGTCGCCGTTGATCGCGGCGGCGGCCAGACCGCGCGCCTGCAGCTTCTCGGCGAGTTCGTCGGTGGCCAGCTTGGTGCGCGCAAACACCAGCATCGCGTCGTAGGGTTCGGCTTCGAGGATGCGGGTCAGCGCATCCAGTTTGTGCATGCCGCTGACGAACCAGAACCGCTGGCGGATGTTGGTGGCGGTGGTGGTCTTCGCGGCGATGGTGACCTCCGCGGGATCGCGCAGATAAGTCTGGGCGATGCGGCGGATCTGGCTGGGCATGGTCGCCGAGAACAGCGCGACCTGGCGCGATGCCGGCACTTTCTTCAGCACAGTCTCGACATCGTCGATGAAGCCCATGCGCAGCATTTCGTCGGCTTCGTCCAGCACCAGCGCCTTGAGTTCGGACAGGTCCAGGGTGCCGCGGTCGAGATGATCGATGACCCGGCCCGGGGTGCCTACCACGACATGCACGCCGCGCTTCAGCGCTTGCAGCTGCGGGTAATAGCTCTGGCCGCC
>JAYUIZ010000463.1:0-2047 GCA_043765595.1 Lysobacter sp.
GGCTGACCGCTTTCCCGACGTGGAGTTCGTGTCCGATCCTTACGCTTCGGCGCTGATCGCGGACGGCGGCAAGCTCACCGGCGACTTGACCATCCGCAACGTGAAGCGGCGCGAGACTTTCATCATTCTGAAGAGCGAGTGCGCGCGGCCGGCGTACGACTGCGACGTGGTCGCCAGCGGCAGCGTTCGCCGCACCGACTACGGCGTGGACCGCTGGATTCTTGCGGTGTCCGATCACGTCCGCTTCGTACTGCGGCTGCGCGTGCGCGAGGGCGACGAATGAAAGGCAACGCATGAAGTCGCTGCGCGCGCTGTGCCTGCTCGCGGCGGTGCTGGCCCAGGCCGCCTGCGCCTCGCTGTCCGCGCCGCAGCAACGACAGGTGGACGCGCTGGTCGCCGCCGCCCGCAGCACCGAGAACACCTGCGGCCATGCCGATAACTGCGCGCGGCCGTCGCCGCTGCTGGAACTGGGCATGCGCGCCGCCGGCAGCGTGCCCGTGCCGGCGTCCGCGCCGGTCGTCGATCCGCCGTCCGCCGCGGCCGCGACTGTCGACGCTGCCCGCATCGTGCCCGCACCTGCCGGCGCGCAGCACTACGCGCTGATCCTCGACTACGGCCAGGACGCGCTGCTGGCGCGGTTGGATCTGATCCGCGGCGCTACCCGCAGCATCGACATCCAGACCTACATCTTCGACGAGGACGACGCCGGCCATCTGATCCTCGACGAGTTGCTGATCGCGGCGCGCCGCGGGGTGAAGGTGCGGCTGCTGGTCGACCAGCTCGCCGCGCTGCGGCGCGTCGACACCTTGGCGGCGCTGGCCGGCGCGCACGCGAATTTCGAGATGCGCCTCTATAACCCGGTGCTGGGCAGGGCGCGCATCAATTACCCGATGTACGCGCTGGCCTCCGCCTGCTGCTGGCGCAGGCTCAACCAGCGCATGCACAACAAACTGATGATGGTGGACGGGCTGGTGGGCATCACCGGCGGCCGCAACTACCAGAACGACTATTTCGACTGGGACGCGTCCTACAACTTCCGCGACCGCGACATCCTGGTTGCCGGTCCGGCGATCGCCAGCATGGACGCGCATTTCGAATCCTTCTGGGATGCGCCGCTCAGCAGGCCCGTGACCCGGTTGACGGATGTCGGCCGCCTTGTGCTGCGCCAGGGCGTGCCGGCGGTGGAGCATCCGGCGCCGGAGCGGCCGCAGCGGATCGAGGCGATGGGCCGCGACGCCGACGACGCCGCGCTGGTGCGCAGCCGTCTGGTCGATGCGGCGATACCGGTGCATTCGCTGCGCTACATCGGCGACTCGCCGCGCAAGCATCAGGCCGAAAAACTGCGGTCGGGCGTGTCTTCGCGGCTGCTGCGCGATCTGATCGTGTCCTCTGAAGAACGGGTGCTGCTGCAGACGCCGTATCTGGTGCTGTCGAAACCTGCGCAACGCATGTTCAGCGAGCTGCAGCTGCGCGACGCACCGCCGCGGGTGATCGTGTCCACCAACAGCCTGGCCGCTACCGACGCCTTCATTCCCTATGCGCTGTCGTACAAATACAAGCGCCGCTATTTGCGCGACTTCAAGTTCGAGATCTACGAATTCAAACCGTTTCCGCAGGATGCACCGATCGACGTGGAAGCCACCGGCACTGTCGGC
Source organism: Lysobacter sp. (assembly GCA_043765595.1). Classification (GTDB taxonomy): domain Bacteria; phylum Pseudomonadota; class Gammaproteobacteria; order Xanthomonadales; family Xanthomonadaceae; genus Lysobacter_I. The sequence continues at coordinate 1,656 of JAYUIZ010000463.1, forward strand.
ATCGCTTGGCAGGACGACGGGACGCCGATCCTGCTGGACCAGTTCGGTGCGCTGCCGGCTGACACCGAGTCGTCCGGACCGGGGCTGACCGGCTCTTCGGGATTGGGATCTTCGGCGGGAGGCTCGTCCGGCGCGGGGTCGTCGAGCGGGATGGGCTCCGGTTCGGACGGCTTGGACATCGGCGGCAGCCGCTCCCGCAACCGGCCCACGCCGCTGGCGCGCGAATATTCCGCGCTGCGCTATTCCAAGCGCGGCGCCAACGAGCAGGTGCCGCTTAAACGCGGCGGCGTGCGCTTCGGTCTGCACGCGAAGTCGATGGTGATCGACGAACGCGTCGGGGTGATCGGCACCCACAACTTCGACCCGCGCGGCGAGAACTACAACACCGAGTC
>JAYUIZ010000464.1:0-5657 GCA_043765595.1 Lysobacter sp.
AGGCGAAGCCGCCGGAATCGAAGCCGCCGGGCGCGCAGACCGGCACGCAGACGGGACGCGACCCTGATCCGAAGGAAACCGCGGCCGAGCGCGAACGCAGGATCGCCAACGACGCCTGGCTGCGACGGGTGCCCGATGAGCCGGGCGGGCTGCTGCGCGCGAAATTCAAGCTCGAAGAAAAACGCCGCCGGCGCGGAGGCGACCGCTGATGCTGTTGCGGTCGATGCCGCCGCGCCTGCGCGCGCTGTCCGCGTATGCAGGCGTGCTGCTGGCGGCGCTGCTGTGTCTGTGCGCGCCCGCGGCCTGGGCGCAGAGCCGGGCATGGGTGGATCGCGACCGCATCGCCTATGAGGAAACCACAGTCCTGAATCTGGAGATCAACGTCAACGCGACGCAGTCGATCCCCGATCTGAGCACCATCGCCCGCGACTTCCGCATCGTCGACCAGAACGTGCAGCACAAGGTGATGCTGCAGAACGGCAGCATGATGCTGCAGATCAACATGCGGCTCACGCTGCAGCCGACGCGCGCCGGCGAACTCGAAATCCCCGCCATGCAGATCGGCAACCAGCGCACCCGCCCGCTGCGCGTCTGGGTGGCGCAGCCGGTCGCCCCGCAGGCGCCGGTCGCCCCACCGGCTGCGGCGCGGACCGATCCGATCTTCATCGAGACCCGGGTCGACAGCGTGACGCCGTACGTGCAGCAGACCGTGGGTTACACGGTGCGGCTGTTCTACGAATCCGGACTCCTGATCGACGGCCGTCTCGACCACGACCCGCCCGAAGGCGCCACACTGCAGAAGATCGGCGACGATCAGCAATTGATGCAGACGGTCGGCGGCACCGCTTACAACGTGCTCGAACGACGTTTCCTGCTGATCCCCGAACGCAGCGGCACGGTGACGGTGCCGGCCGCGCGTTTCCTGGGGCGCGGGATCGGCATGTTCGACACCGTCTTCGGCGACGCGCGCAAGGAACTGCGCGTGCGCGGCGACCCGGTCGTACTGCAGGTCAAACCCATTCCCGCCGCCGCGCCGCAGCCGTGGCTGCCGCTGCGCGGTCTGCGCCTGCGCTATCTCGAATCCCCGAAATCGCTACGGGTGGGCGAGAGTGCGGCGATCACCATCGAAGCCGTGGCCGACGGCACCATCGCCAGCCAAGTGCCCGAGTTGAGCCTGGGCATAGGCACCGGCGCGCAGCTGTTTCCCGAGCCGGCGCAGCCGGACGACCGCTTCGTCGACGACCAGCCGCAGGCCACTGTGGTGCGCCGGGTGATGGTGGTGGCGGTGCGCGAGGGCGCGCTGCGTATCGCCGGGCCGCGCATCGCCTGGTGGGACACCGAAGCCGGCGTCGCCCGCAGCGCAGCGCTGCCGGACATCGCCGTGCAGGTATCGCCTGGCGCCGCTGCCGCTACCGCGGAGGACATTGCCGCGGCCGATGCCGCCGCCGCGGGCGAGGCGCCGCCGTGGCACGCGTGGCGTCCGCAGAACCGCTGGGCCTGGGCGCTGTTGGTGCTGCCGATTTTCTGGATCATCGTCATGGGCTTCGGCTGGCAACTCTGGACGACGCGTCGGCGACAGCTTGCGGCCGCGAATGCGACTGCCGGCGGAAAGGCATCGCCGAACCCGGCGTCGACACGTCAGCCGCCCATGGCGTCGACTTCGCCAACGGCCGCCGCGCCGCGGGCCGTGCCGCCTGCCGACGCGAAAGCCTGGGCGAACGCACTGGCGCGCGGCAACGTCGCCGAGATCGCGCGCCTGCTGTGCGCGATGGCATCGCCCGCGGCGGTCGATCTGGATGCCGTCCATGCGCGTCTGGCCGATCCGGCGCAGCGCGCGGCGGTGGATGCGCTGCAGCGCGCGCGCTGGGGCGATGGCGATGCCGCCGCTGCGGTCGCCGCGATGCGCGCGGCCTTCGCCGTCGGACCGCGTTGGCGCATCGCGCCCGCGCCGACCGCGCCCGTATTGTTGCCGCCGCTGTATCCCCAGGCTTGAGCGGGGCCTCCCGCTTTACGTCGGCGCCGGCTCCGCGACGCCTGATATCCTTCAACGAACCCTTGCAGGAACCTTCATGAGCACCGAAACCGCCGCCGCGCCGCCGCGCCTGCCGATGCACTGGAAAATCGCCATCGGTTTCGCTGCGGGCATCCTGCTGGGGCTGATCGTCTATCGCTTCGTCGGCGGCGATGCGCCGTGGGTGCAGAGCTTCATCAAGTACGCCTCCCAGCCGTTCGCGACCATCTTCCTCAACCTCATCCTGATGCTGGTCATTCCGCTGCTGTTCTCGGCGCTGGTGGTCGGCATCGGCGAGATGGGCGACGTGCGTTCGCTCGGTCGCATCGGCTGGCGCACCCTGGCCTACACCACGGTGCTGTCGGCGATCGCGGTGGTCATCGGTCTGCTGCTGGTGAACTGGATCAAGCCGGGCGTCGGCGTGAACAGCGCCGAAGCGCTGAACATGATGAGCGAGGGCGCCGAGCGCGCGAAGAGCATCGTCAGCGACAGCGCCACCCAGCCCACCGGCATGGACATGCTGATCGGCATCGTGCCGAAGAACGTCATTGCGGCCGCGGCCGACAGCAACATCCTCGCGGTGATGTTCTTCGCGCTGCTGTTCGGCGTGGGCATGGTGCTGACCCGCACCGAAGCGGCCAACACGCTCAAGCGCGCCATTGAAGGCCTGTTCGATGTTTCGATGACCCTGATCGGGCTGGTCATCAGGCTGGCACCGTACGCGGTGTTCTGCCTGATGTTCAATCTGGTCTCGCAGTTCGGCTGGGACCTGCTGGTGCGGCTGGGCGCGTTCGTGCTGGTGGTGCTGCTGGCGCTGGCGATCCATCAATTCGTGATTTATTCGCTCGCGATCAAATTCATTGCCAAACGCTCGCCGCTGGGCTTCTTCCGCGATTCACAGGAAGCGATGCTGATGGCGTTCTCCACTGCGTCCAGCAACGCCACGCTGCCCACCGCGCTGCGCGTGGCCGACGAGAAGCTGCACCTGCCCAAACGCGTCTCGCGCTTCGTGCTGACCGTGGGCGCCACCGCCAACCAGAACGGCACCGCGCTGTTCGAGGGCGTGACGGTGCTGTTTCTGGCGCAGTATTTCGGCATCGACCTGTCGCTGGGCCAGCAGGTCACGGTGATGCTGGTCTGCATCCTCGGCGGCATCGGCACCGCGGGCGTGCCGTCGGGCTCGCTACCGGTGATCGCACTGATCTGCGCGATGGTCGGCGTGCCGCCGGAAGGCATCGGTCTGGTGCTGGGCGTCAACCATTTCCTGGACATGTGCCGGACCACGGTCAACGTCACCGGCGACCTCGGCATCGCCGCCATGGTGTCGCGCGGCGAGTCCGATCCGCCGCGAGAAACCTGACAGCTGATGCGACGGCAGGTGTGACCGCGGTCGTGATCCTGCTGCGGTTTCGCTTGTGGGCGCTCCGGCCCGCTGGCAGAATCCCTGCGAGATTTGCCTAATATGGGCGCCTACCCTCGGGCGCGCGTACCACCCAAGGAGAAACAACGATGCGGAAATTGTTTGTGATGACGGCGCTGCTGGCGCTGGCCGGTTCGGCGATGGCTGCGGATCCTGCCTGCAAGACCAACTTCAAGCAGGAAGGCAAGTTCATGACCGGCCGCACCTTCACCACTTGGGATGTCGTGACCGGCGTGAACGTCTCCACCGCCTACAAGCGCATCTATGCCGAAGGCACAAAGTCGGGCCTGCGCGTGGCCTCCAGCGACGAAAAGGCCGGCGTGATCTCGTTCGAACAGCCCAACGGCGGCGTGGATCTCTCCGGCGCCAAGGCGACCCTGCCGTGGAACGTGGTGATCGAGCCGCAGGGCAAGAACGTCAAGATCACGGTCACCAAGACCACCCCAGGCGGCTTCGCCACCAGCACCGATTTCCAGATCACCTCGATGTGCGCGGTGATCGACGCGGGTCGTTGATCGCATTGCCATTGCCGTAATGTACGACTGTCTTCGCCGGCCTTCGCGCCGGCGAAGACGTTTCCGGGCCTGACGCGATCAGGCTAATGCGTTGCAGACGACGCGTCCGCCACGACGCGATCCGGGGGGACATCCGCCCCTTCGGGATGGGACAATACGCGGCCCGCAGCCCGCCGGGCGCCGCCGAAACGATTCCCGCCCCATGACGACGCCCAGCCGCCGCGATCTTGCCAACGCCATCCGTTTCCTCGCCATCGACGCGGTGCAAGCCGCCAACTCCGGTCATCCGGGCATGCCCATGGGCATGGCCGACATCGCCGAAGTCCTGTGGAACGACTACCTGCAGCACAACCCGGGCAATCCGCACTGGGCCAACCGCGACCGTTTCGTGTTGTCCAACGGTCACGGCTCGATGCTGCACTACGCGCTGCTGCATCTCACCGGCTACGACCTGCCGCTGGACGAACTGAAGAATTTCCGCCAGCTGGGCTCGAAAACCGCCGGTCACCCCGAAAATCACATGACCCCGGGCGTGGAAACCACCACCGGCCCGCTGGGTCAGGGCTTCGCCAATGCGGTGGGCTTCGCGCTGGCCGAGAAACTGCTGGCACAGCGCTTCAACCGTCCCGAGCTGACCCTCGTCGATCACCGTACCTGGGTGTTCATGGGCGACGGCTGCCTGATGGAAGGCATCTCGCACGAAGCCGCGTCGCTGGCCGGCACTTGGGGCCTGAATAAACTCGTCGCATTCTGGGACGACAACAACATCTCCATCGACGGCCAGGTGCAGGGCTGGTTCACCGACGACACCCCCGCGCGCTTCGAGGCCTACGGCTGGACCGTGGTGCGCAACATCGACGGTCACGACCCGGTCGAGATCAAGACCGCCATCGATACCGCGCTGCGCTCGTCCGACAAGCCGGTGCTGCTGTGCTGCCGCACCACGATCGGTTTCGGTTCGCCCGCGAAAGCCGGCAAGGAGTCCTCGCACGGTGCGCCGCTGGGCAAGGACGAAGTCGCCGCCACCCGCGCCGGCCTGAACTGGGATCACGCGCCGTTCGAGATCCCGCAGGCCATCGCCGACGGCTGGCGCGCGAACAGCGTCGGCGCCGCGCGCGAGCTGAACTGGCGCGACTTGTTCGATCGCTACGCGGCGGACTATCCCGAGCAGGCCGATGAATTCACCCGGCGCATGCGCGGTGAGCTGCCGGCCGATTTCGCCGACATCGCCGACGCCTACATCGCGAAACTGCAGGCCGACGGCCCGGTGGTCGCCTCGCGCAAGGCCTCGCAGATGGCGATTGAAGCCTTCGCGCCGCATCTGCCCGCACTGGTCGGCGGCTCCGCCGATCTGGCGCATTCCAACCTCACCCTGTGGACCGGCAGCAAGTCGGTCGCGGGTAGCGATCCCGACGCCAACTACGTTTATTACGGCGTGCGCGAATTCGCGATGACCGCGATCAGCAACGGCCTGGCGCTGCACGGCGGTTTCCTGCCGTACGACGCCACCTTCCTGGTGTTCAGCGACTACGCCCGCAACGCGGTGCGCATGAGCGCGCTGATGGGCGCGCGCGTGATCCACGTCTACACCCACGATTCGATCGGCCTGGGCGAAGACGGGCCGACCCATCAGCCGATCGAACATCTGGCGTCGCTGCGTTACATCCCGCACAACGACGTGTGGCGTCCCTGCGACGCGGTCGAATCCAGA
>JAYUIZ010000465.1:0-5645 GCA_043765595.1 Lysobacter sp.
CGGCGCGGAAAATCGCAACCGCCTGTCGCCCGCGTTCGAAGCGGACGCGGCATCCCGGAAGCGATCACGTTCCGCCTCCGGGTAGATGAAGCCGATATCTTTCAGGGTTTCGATGAAGTCGTCAACATCGACGTTTTCATCGTTGCTGGAAGCGAGGGTAGACTTGATCGCGCCGACACTGCGGCCTTCGCGCAACCATTCGATGATGCGCAGCCCCTGCTCGGGAAAATGGAAGAATGCATCGATCTCGGCGTTGCCGATGCAGTAATCGTCGCCTTCCTTCTGCACCGAGAGCGGGATGACGAAATAGATCGGACCGTCCGAAGAGTAAAGCGCGTCAGACATCGGATCTCCGGGGTGTAAATGCGTCGGGTCCAGCGACGGGCGGGCAGTGGAGACCGCATAATGGCTGGATCCGAGACGCATCGCGGATCGCAGCACTGCATGGACATGACTAGGGGAAACGGGCCAGCGGCGGACCGCTGACCCGACGGCCGGCGCGACGACATCGACGACGCGGGTGCGATGTCACTAAGGTGACGTTGCGTCCGGATCGATCAGGCCCGATCAATTTGACTCGACCAGGCTGATCGGGTCGATCAGCCGCGACCGAAGATCGGCCAAGGCCAGCATTCCCAGATCGGATACAGCGCGACGGCAGTGGTCTTCAACTTCTGCACTTTCACAACCGAAATCTTCTTCATTGAAATCTCTCCTTAGAGTGGTTGACATGCGTTTGGTGAACGGTACCGACATCCATCATGTGGCACAGACGGAGGCGGGCGCCGGCTCGTGGCGGAAGTGTCATATCGGGAACGGAAACCGCGATGTCCTTTGCGGAGCCAGGTCATTCCATGACGATTCATGCGTTGAACAATTTAAGTTCTAGCACAGCGACCACGTAGCGCGCAACAACCGGAGCCTGATTGCGGCGCACTATAGAGAACGTCTATCGAATGTTCAACCGCGATGTTCCGACGCCAGATAATCGGCTGACTGCATCTCGATCAATCGCGATGCGGTGCGTTCGAATGCGGCGCGAAGGCGCTCGCCGCGATAGAGCTGCGACGGCGCGGCATCGGCGCTGCAGATCAGGTTGACGTGGCGGTCGTAGAGTTCGTCGATCATGGTCACGAAGCGGCGCGCGGCATCGTCGCGCAGCGCGTCGAACCCCGGGATGCCGCCGACCAGCACGGTGTGGAATTCGGTACCGATCTCGATGTAGTCGGCGCTGCCGCGCGGGCCTTCACACACCGCTGCGAAATCGAACCACGCCATGCCTTTGGTACGCGCGCGCACCGAAATCCGCCGGCCGTCGATGACGATACCGGCATCGCGATAGCGGGTTTCGCCCAGTACGCCGTCGCCGCTGAGTTCTTGCCAGCGCGTTTCCAGCCACGCGTCACTGTTGCCGTCCAGCGGCGCGCGATACACCGGCGAACGGGTGAGCGCGCGCAAGCGGTAGTCGTGCGGGCTGTCGAGATGCACGACGTTGCAGTGGCGTTCGATCAGCGCGATCGCGGGCAGAAAACGCGATCGCTGCAGGCCGTCCTTGTACAACTCCGACGGCGCGGCGTTGGAGCTGGTGACCAGGATCGTGCCTTCGTCGAACAACCGTTCCATCAGTCGGCCCAGCAGCATCGCGTCGCCGATGTCGCTGACGAAGAATTCGTCCAGCACCAGCACGCGCAGCTGCGCGCGCCATTCGCGGGCGATCGCCGCCAGCGGGTCGCGTTCACCCGCGTGCGCGCGCAGGCGCTCGTGGACCTCGCGCATGAAGCGGTGGAAATGCGTGCGCCGTTTTTCTCGGATCGGCAGTCCGGCATGGAACAGATCGATCAGGAAGGTCTTGCCGCGGCCCACGCCGCCCCACAGATACAGGCCGTTCGGCGAAGGCGTAGCGGGTTTGGCGAACAGGGTGTCGAGCAGGCCTTTGCGTTGCGGCGGTGCGGACAGCGCCGCGTGCAGGCGATCGAGTTCGCGTAGCGCCGCATGCTGCGCGGGGTCGTCGCTCCAGTCGCCGCGGGCCACGCCCTCGGCATAGCGCACGGACGGCGCCGCCGCGCCGCCGTCCATCGGGATGTCGCTCATGATCCGGTGTCGGGCTCCGGCGGCAGCGTGCCCCGCGTATGAAGATGGCGCTGCACCCCGTGTTTGATCGCGCCGCGCAGATCCATCAGTTTGCGATGGAAGAAATGACTGGTCTCGTGCATCCGGATCAGCTCGGCCGCGGCATCCTGCGGCGCAATCTTCGCGAACCAGTCGTAGACCGCCTGCGGGTCGACGACCTCGTCTTCCTCGCCCTGGATGACCAGCCACGGCATCGTCGGCACGGCGATGCTGTCGAAATCCCAGCGCCCGGCCGGCGGCGCGATCGAAATCAGCACGGCCGGCTGCAGTTCCACCGCGCCGCGCAGGCTGACGTAGGCGCCGAAGCTGAAGCCGCCCAGCCACAGCGTCGCGTCCGGGCGCGTTGCGCGCACCCAGGCGACGATGGCGCGGAGATCGTCCAGTTCGCCCTCGCCGTGGTCGAATGTACCTTCGGAGGCGCCGGCGCCGCGGAAGTTGAAGCGCACGGTGGTCACGCCCAGCTCGCGCAGGCTGCGCACCGCCATCGTCACCACCTTGTTGTGCATCGTGCCGCCCTCGGTCGGCAGCGGATGGCAGAGCACCGCGATGATCGGCAGGGCTGCGACCGGCTGCCCGGCCACTTCGGTCTCGGGCGGATCGACGGCGACTTCGAGCGCACCAGCCGGACCTGGCAGCGTCAGGGCGGCAGCGGCGGTCGGGAAGGCACGATGGAGAGGGGCAGCAGTCATGTGCCGATGATAGCTGGCTGCGCGCTCAGGGCATCTCTCTGGTTTCAGGGCTTCTGCAGCCGGAAGCCAACCACCAGCGGATCGTGGTCGGAGCTGCGCCAGGGCGTGCGCTCGCCCGGTCGGGTCTGGTAGCCGCGGCTGTCGGGTTCGTCGGCGTTGCTATGCCATTCCGCCGCGCCGACCAGGCGCGCGGCCAGTGCGGGGCTAAGCAGGGCGTGGTCGAGGCGACCGGTCAGGCCTTCGTAGACATAGCTGTACGGCACCAGCCCGCGCTGTCCGGCGAAGGCATCGCGCCAGCCGGCGGCGGTCAGCGTGGTGATCGGATCTTCCATGCTGTAGGCATTCAGATCGCCGACGATCATCGCCAGATCGCTGCCGGAGCGGGTTGGGTCGGTGCGCAGCCAGGCGTCCAGTCGGCGCGCGGATTCGGTGCGGGTCGCATTCCAGCAGCTCTGGCCGTCCTTCTGGTCGGCATCGGCGCCGCTGGCGCTGCCGCAACCTTTGGACTTGAAGTGGTTGGCCACAACCGTGAAGGCCGGGCCGGGGCTGGCACCCACTCCCGCGCGGAAGGTCTGCGCCAGCGGCGGCCGGTTGCGGGTGCCGAACAGGTCGTCGGTGAGCGTCGACGCTGTGCCTACCGGCGACACCCGCGAGGCGCGGTAGATCAGGCCTACCCGGATCTGGTCGCGACCCTGGTCGGCATCGGTGACGATGGCGCGCCAGTCGCCGCCGCCTGCGTTCAGCATCTCGATCACCGACCCGACCGAAGTATCGGCATTGACGCCGCCGTTCAAGGCGTCGACCAGCGCTGCGATTGCGGATTCCGGGCCGAAACCGTCGTTCTCCACTTCCATCAGCGCGGCGATGTCGGGATTCAGCCCACGGATCGTCGCGACCAGCCGGGCGAGTTGGCCTTCGAGTTCGGTCGGATTGCGTGCGCCGCGCGGCGTGGGAAAGCCGCCGCCTTGGCCGTCGCCGTTGAAGAAATTCTCGAGATTGAAACTGGCGATGCGCACGTCGCCGCCGACCTGTGGCGCTGTCGGCGGTGCCATGCGCTTGAAGGCGGGCTTCGCGGTCAACTGCAGCCGATAGCCGCCGCCGCGCTGATCGACCACGCCTTCGACCTTCGACAGCCGGGTGCCGGTACGTGGCAGGCCGGTGCTGGGCAGATACCAGACCGAAGCGGGTTGCTCGGCGTCGCTGGCGTCGTCGAGACGCAGCATGCGCCGCGCGTTTTCAGCCGCCAGCGCGCGTGCGGCGTCGCCGGGCGCCACCGCGTCGGACGGCGTGCGCAGGCGTTCGCCGAAATTGACCATCAATTCGCCGTACTTATCGGCGCGATGGGTGCCGGCCACGGTCAGCGGCGCGGCGATCCGCACGCGCATGTTTTCGTAGCGTTCCCAGTCGGCGGGCGGCGTTGCAATGGCGACGCTGCGGACCCTGCCCTTGCCGAGCGGCGTCACCGCCGTCGGCTGCAGGGCGGTGCGGGTGCCGTTGCCGGCATTCAGTTCGACCACCGAGCCGCGGACCCGTACGCGCTGGCCGGCGGCCGGCGTGTCCCCGGCGGCCACGAACAGCGCATCGGAGGTCGCCGCGTCCCCGTCGCCGGCGTCCTGCAGGAACCAGCCGCCCAGACCGTTGCCGGGGGTGGTCGTGACCACGCCTTCGACCACAACCTCCCGACCCACCAGAGGGCTACGCTCGCCCGCGCCTTGAACCTTGCCGATGGCGATCGACCTGTCCTGCGCCGATGCGGCGGTCGCCAACAGGCCGCCGAAGCAGAGCAGCGACAGCGAAAAAGGAAGTGAGCGGCGCATGCGGCGGATGTCCAAAAGATCGATCTCCGGAGGCGGAACGGGCAACGCCGCCCGGAGGCGGCGTTGCGGAAGCGGCGTTACTGGATTCACACCAGCGAAGCGGGCGCCGGGCTCAAACCTGATCCAGCATCCAGTCGACGGTGGCCTTGACCTGGTCGTCGGTCAGGGCCGGGTTGCCGCCCTTGGCTGGCATCACGCCCGCGCTGCCGGTGTAGCCTTCGATCGCGTGCTTGTGCAGTGTGTCTTTGCCTTGGCCGGCACGGGCGCCCAGGCCCGCGGCGGTGAGCAGCGGCGCGCCGCCGGCACCGGATTTGTGGCAGCCCGCGCAGAGGTTGTCGTAGATCACCGCGCCGTCCAAGGTGCCACCGTAAGCGACCTGCGAGGCCGCAGCGGCTTTGGCGGCCGCATTGGCGGCGGCTTTGGCGGCTTCGCCGCTGGCGCCCGCGAACACCGCGCCCGCAGGCGCGATCCGGTTCTCAAGGCGTTTCGCTTCGACCGGGCTCACCTCGCGCGGCAGCTCGCCGTGGAGATAGACCGAGAAAAGAATCAGGCCGAGGGTCACCGCGATGAGAAAGGCGATCACCATCGAAAAATGCTTCAGAAAGTCCAGATCGTAATTGCGCACGATTCACCCGGGAAAACGACATGATTGGCGGGGCGGCCGGGCTGCGGCCGCACAATCCGCGCAGTATAAAGGCTGGGCCGCCCCGGATTCGAGCCTATTGCGGAAATGCCGGTCGGTCCGCGTGCTTGGGTCGGTGCCTGCGGACGCGTTGCCGGCATTCCGACCCGACGAAACTGCGGCCAAGGTCAAACGCCAGCGGCTATGCCCTGGATCTGTTCCGGCCGAAAAGCTGCCGCCCGGATCACTGCTGGTCACCGCTGTGCGACGGCGGGTGACGATGTGGTGACGGGCTTCATTGCTACGCACCGTAAAACAGCGCGCCGTCGCCGCGTTCGGCCGCTTCCTGGAAAAACGCCGACAGCACATCGTACTGGTCGATCAGGT
>JAYUIZ010000466.1:0-2032 GCA_043765595.1 Lysobacter sp.
GCCGTTTCTCGAAATTGCGCCGCTGGCCGCCGAAGGCATGTACGACGGCGCCGCGCCGGCCGCGGGCATGGTCTGCGGCATCGGCCGGGTGATGGGTAATGAAGTCGTGATCGTCGCCAACGACGCCACGGTCAAAGGCGGCACGTATTTTCCGATGACCGTGAAAAAGCATCTGCGCGCGCAGGAGATCGCACGCGAGAACAGGCTGCCGTGCATCTATCTGGTCGATTCCGGCGGCGCGTTCCTGCCGCTGCAGGACGAGGTGTTTCCGGATCGCGAGCACTTCGGCCGGATTTTCTACAATCAAGCGCGAATGAGCGCCGAGAACATCCCGCAGATCGCGGTGGTGATGGGCAGCTGCACCGCGGGCGGCGCTTACGTGCCGGCGATGAGCGACGAAAGCATCATCGTCAAGGAACAGGGCACCATCTTCCTCGGCGGCCCGCCGCTGGTGAAAGCCGCGACCGGCGAAGTAGTGGATGCCGAAGCGCTGGGCGGCGCCGACGTGCACACCAGCGTCTCCGGCGTGGCCGATCATTTTGCCGAAGACGACCGCCATGCGCTGCAGATCGCGCGCAACCTCGTGGGCAACCTCAACCGCCGCAAGACGCTGCCGGTCGCGGTGCGCGCGCCCAGCGAACCGCGCTACCCCGCCGACGAGCTGTACGGCATCGTGCCGAAGGACACGCGCCGCCCGTTCGATATCCGCGAGGTCATCGCGCGCATCGTTGACGGCTCTGACTTCGACGAATTCAAAGCCCGCTACGCCAAGACCCTGGTCACCGGCTTCGCGCATCTGCATGGCTATCCGGTAGGCATCATCGCCAACAACGGCATCCTGTTCGCCGAAAGCGCGCTGAAAGGCGCGCATTTCATCGAACTGTGCAACCAGCGCGGCATCCCGCTGGTGTTCCTGCAGAACATCACCGGCTTCATGGTCGGCAAGAAGTATGAAAACGCCGGCATCGCCAAGGACGGCGCGAAGATGGTCACCGCGGTCGCCTGTTCCAGCGTGCCGAAATTCACGGTGGTGGTCGGCGGCAGTTTCGGCGCCGGCAACTATGCGATGTGTGGCCGCGCCTACGGTGCGCGCTTCCTGTGGATGTGGCCGAATGCACGGATCAGCGTGATGGGCGGAGAACAGGCGGCGAGCGTGCTGTCGACTGTGCGCCGCGATGGTCTGGAAGCCGCCGGCAAGGTCTGGACGCCGGAAGAAGAGGAAGCCTTCAAGGCGCCGATCCGCGACCAGTACGAAACCCAGGGCAATCCCTACTACGCCAGCGCGCGGCTGTGGGACGACGGCGTGATCGATCCCGCCGACACCCGCCGCGTGCTGGGCCTGGGGATTTCCGCGTCGCTCAACGCACCGATCGAACCCGCACGCTTCGGCGTGTTCCGGATGTAATCCTCAGAATGCAGATCAACGCATGATCGTCGGCATCGACCTCGGCACCACCCATTTTCGGTCTCGTTACAGCTTCGGGCTCGTTACAGCTTCGGCCCCTTCGGCGTCGGATCGTCCTGCGTCGGCGGGGTCTGCGTTTGCGTCTGTGCCTGGAGTGCGAGCGTCTGCTCCAATGGCTGATTGAGCTTCGCTGCTCTGTGCCAGCGGCCGGTCTGCCAGTTCCCCGACATGGCCCGCTGCGGTTTTCGCCCACTCCGCAGACAGGCTTGGGGTGTTGGTCATGCCCACCACCTTGCCATCGTCGGAAAATTTCGCCGCGCCAATGGTGGTGATCCCTTTCGCCAAAGCCTGTTCAGTCAGCGCGCCTGCCAGTTGCTTGCTGTGTTCGTCGGGTTTGCGGCCCAGCGCGTGATCGCGCTCATGCACCACCTTCAGCAACGTCGCGTACATGCCGTGGTTGGGGTGTGCAGGATTGTCGAGTAATGGTGCGGCGGTCTATTTGTCGAGGGCTTGCCTGTCATTGTGCGTTGCAGTGCGGTGGGCGAGCGCAGGATCGGGCGTATTCGTCGCCAGTGCGGCGGGCTGCGCTTCGGCGCGCGCTGCGTGCTGGGGCTCGCGTTCGTTTCG
>JAYUIZ010000467.1:0-2027 GCA_043765595.1 Lysobacter sp.
GATGGTGTTGGCATCGCTGGGCACCTTGACGCGGAATTGCGCGGCGAGCGTGGTGTCGAACTCGTATTTGCGCACTGCGTGCAGACCGATCTTGCGTACGACCGGCTTCATCGTGCCGTCGGCTTCGAGCGTTTCGGGAAAGAACGTCCATACCCCGGCTTCTTCGCGCTGCACCTTGCGGGTGAAGCCGGCGTTGTCCTTCTCTTCGACTTCCACGAGTTCCGTGTAGGGCACCATCAGCACCGGACCTGAAAATGCCTGCGCCCCCGCCGAACTGCGCGCGACGGTCTGCACCGCTTCGCGGCGATACATCTGCCGCTCCTGGATGGTGCCGCGGATCATCATCAGTGGAACGAGGATGGCGATGGTCAAGCCGACCATCATCATGATTTTCAAGAGCAGGCGCATGTTGGACTCCGGCGTTGTGGATGGCGCCAGTGTCGACAGGGCCTGCGGGGCGGCGATGGCGCCTGTGTGAAGCCGGGGTGAAGCGGCAGCGCTGCCTGTCATCCCGAACGCAAACGAAGTCTGCGGAGAGATCTGTTTTTACCGCACGACAATGAAGCAGATCCCTCACCCCGAAAAGCGGGTTCGGGATGACAATCCGGAAACACGATCAAATTAACGGCAACACCATGCTCGCCACCGCGCCGCCATCCTCGCGATTGCCCAGCGCAACGCGACCGCCGTGCAGCTCCACGGCTTCGGCGACGAAACACAGACCCAGACCGCTGCTGCGGCTGCCGCCATCGGGGCGCGGCAGCGAATAAAAGCGCTCGAAAGTACGATCCAGCGCATAGTCCGGCACGCCGGGGCCGCGGTCCATCACTTCAACGACGAGGTTGCCGGTATCGCGGCGCAGTCGCAGTTCCACTTCACTGCCCGCTGGCGCGAAATCCGCGGCGTTGTCGAGCAGGTTGAGCAGCGACTGGCGCAGCAGGAACGGGTCGCCCAAGACCCGCAAGCCACGCGCATCAGCCTCTTCAACGATGTTCAATCGCAGCGCGGTCTGCGCGTACTTCGGCGCGATCCGCTCGGCGGCCTCGTCGGCGATGACGCGCAGATCGACGGGCTGCGGTTGTTCGATGCGCTGCCGGTGTTCCACCGCCGCCAGCGCCAGCAGTTTGTCGATCATCTCCGACATCCGCTCGCTCTGGGCGCGGATGGTCGCGACGAAACGCGCACGATCGGCCTCGGACATCGGCGCGGCGCTATCCGCGGACTGCAGCAGCTCGGCGCTGCCGCGAATCGCGGCCAGCGGGCTTTTCAGCTCATGGGTCAGCGCATGCACGTATTGTTCGACGTACTGCTTGCCTTCCAGCTTGGCGCGCATGGTTTCCAGCGCGCGGCCCAGATCGCCGAACTCGCCGGCGCTGTCGGGCGGGCTGACGCGTTCGCCCGCAGCGACAGCATCGGCATAACGGCGCAGCGCGCCGAGCTGGCGCGACAGCCACCATGCCGCAAGCAGACCGATCATCAGCGCCGCGCCCAACAATACGAAACCCCAGCGCAGGATCACGCTCTGGCTGCGGGCGATGAACGGCGCGATCGCCTGATTGGGCTTGGCGACGGTGAGCACACCGATGATTCGCGATGTGTCGCCATCGCGCACCGTGACCGGCGCGGCCACGTGCATCACCGAGCTGGCTTCGTCATTGGGGTCGCTGCGCGAAGAACGCGCGCCGTAGCGCCCCTGAAGCGTGAGATAGACATCGTTCCAGCGCGAATAATCCTTGCCGACGTCCTGGCCGCTGGAATCGAACACCACGATGCCGCGCACGTCGGTCACGTAGATACGGGTGCTGACCTTGCGCTTGGTGAAGCCCCAGATTTCGGCGCCCAGATCGCGGTCGGTCAACGCGCGCACGTGGGCCGCAAAGCGGCCATCGTCGATGCGCCCGGCCAGCAGATCGTCCTTGGCCTGTTCCGCCAGCAGATTGGCGGTGTCGACCAGCGTGTCTTCCATCGCCTGGCGCACGCCCGGCTTCACTTCCTGCAGGAACACCCGACCCAGCAGCAGCGCGGCC
>JAYUIZ010000468.1:0-2027 GCA_043765595.1 Lysobacter sp.
GCATTCAACCCCTGAACATTCGCTCTTGTGGGAGCGACGCAAGTCGCGACAGGCTGCGGAGAAATTGATCGCAAACCGTCGCGACTCGCGTCGCTCCCACAAAAGCACCGCTTGGGTCGTTTTTTGTGTCGCAATCACCCCTTCTTCAACCACTTCAACAGCGGCGCCCAGTCTTCTTGGTGCTCGCGCACCTGCTGGGAGTGGTAATCGAACAGGCTGCGGCCCAGGCCGACCAGCATCACGTAGGCCTGGCTGTCGCGCAGCTGCGCCACTACTGGATACGGCCACTGCTGCAGCAGTTCCACCGCCTGCTGCGAGGCGTTGGTCCACGGTTTGAGGCGATTGCCGACCAGGCCCACGCGCAGCTGGCCGCGGCGCACGCGCGGGTGCTTGGCGATGGCGTTAAGAAAGGGCACGGTGGCGTCGATATCCAGCGTCGACGGCAGCACCGGCACCACCAGCGCGTCGGCGTGTTCGAGAAAGGCTTCCAGGCTCTCGGCGGTGGCGCCGGCAGGCGCATCGATGATGGTGCGCTGGGTGTCGTCGGGAATCTGCTTCAGCCACGCCCTGCGAGTGCCGTCAATTGGCAGCACTGCGGTTTCCAGATCAGACCGGCGTTCGGCCCAGCGGGTGGACGACCGCTGCGGATCGGCGTCGATCAGCACGGTGCGATGACCGTCCAAAGCCGCCTGTGCGGCGAGATGCGTGGCGATGGTGGTTTTACCCACTCCGCCCTTCGAGCTGGCGACCAGAACCGTTTTCATCGGCACCTCCGCAGTGAAGAGCCCGCAGCTTAGCACCGGAATTGCCTGGCGCGGGCAAGTCTCCCCGCGGCGTTCCCATGCGAATCAAACACTTGGAATTCGCAACGCGCGCCGACGATCCGCGTTTGCTATGGTTTTCGCTGTTTCGGGGGATTTCAACCCTTTCCTAGGACCACATGAGCGGCTTGCAGGACCTTGTGGCGCTGATCCGCGCCGATACCCCTTTGATCGTGATCGAGACCCCGGACGAACCCCGGGTAGTCGAACTGTTCCGCCAATCGCTGATGCACGTCTGGCGGGCACTGTTCCGCTGGTCCATCACCGAGGGTCTGCGCCGCATCGACTTGGACCGCGAGGACGAATCCGAGGTCGCGCCCGACGCCGGTGCCACCCTGCAGGCGATTTACAAGTCCGACCAGCGCAGCGTGTTCCTGCTGCTGGACTTCGCGCCATATCTGAAATACGCCGGCACCCAGCGTCAGGTCCGCGACATCCTGCAGCGGCGCAACTGCCTGCCGCATGTGCTGGTGTTGGTTGGCAATAAAATCGAGCTGCCCGAAGACCTGGAAGCGCATGCGGTGCGCTACCGCCCCAACCTGCCCAACAGCGATGCGCTGCTGAAGCTGGTGCGCGAGCAAGCCGAAGCCTACGCCCGCGAACACGGCGGCAAGCGCGTGGAAGTGGATGCCGATGTCGCCAAGCAGATCGTGCGCAACCTGCGCGGCCTCAGCGAAACCGACGCCCGCCGCATCGCCCGGCAGCTGATCTTCCGCGACGGCGTGCTTGGACCTGAAGATTTGCCCGAACTGGCCAAACTCAAATTCGAGCTGATCAATCGCAGCGGCCATCTGCATTACGAATTCGACCCGGTGAAGCTGGACCATGTGATCGGTGCCAAGCGCGTGAAGCGCTGGATCGAACTGCGCCGCAGCGCCTTCGTCGAAGGCAATGCACCGCCCGGTCTGGATCCCCCAAAAGGTTTGCTGCTGCTGGGCGTGCAGGGCTGCGGAAAATCGATGCTTGCCAAAGCCATCGCCGCCGGCTTCGGCGTACCGCTGCTGCGGCTTGATTTTGGCGCGCTGTACAACAAATTCCACGGCGAAACCGAAAAGAACCTGCGTGACGCGCTGGCCTCGGCAGAACAGCTGTCGCCGTGCGTGCTGTGGATCGACGAAATCGAAAAAGGCCTCGCCAGCTCCGGCGGTGAAGACGGCGGCGTCTCCCGCCGCGTGCTCGGCACCTTTCTTACTTGGTTAGCCGAAC
>JAYUIZ010000469.1:0-5604 GCA_043765595.1 Lysobacter sp.
CCAAAGACCTTGAAAGGGCTGGCCTTCAGGCCCGAGCTTTTTTGTCAGGCACCGATGATGATCCCGTCGGAAAAGCTCGGGCCTGAAGGCCTCGTACAGGAGCATGGGTTACAGCACCTTCGGCGGCTCGCCGCCGACAATCACCACATCCGCCGGGCGCCGCGCGAACAGGCCGACGCTAACCACGCCGGGGATCTGGTTCAGGTCGCGCTCCATGCCCACCGGGTCGACGATGGCCAGGCCGTGGATGTCGAGGATCCAGTTGCCGTTGTCGGTGACGGTGTCGTCGCGCCACACCGGCTGGCCGCCGGTCAGGCGCATGATCTCGCGCGCGACCAGGCTGCGCGCCATCGGGATCACTTCCACCGGCAGCGGGAAGCGGCCGAGGATGCCGACCTGCTTGCTGGGGTCGACGATGCAGACGAAGGTCTTGCTGGCTTCGGCGATGACCTTCTCGCGGGTGAGCGCCCCGCCGCCGCCCTTGATGAGACGCTTGTTGCCGTCGCATTCGTCGGCGCCGTCCACATACAGGGCCAGCGGGCCGGTGTTGTTGAGTTCCAGCACGGCGATGCCATGCTGGCGCAGCTGCGCGCTGCTCTGTTCGGAGCTGGAGACGGCGCCCTTGATGCGGTGCCGCATGGCGGCCAGGCCGTCGATGAAATAGGCGACGGTGGAGCCAGTGCCGACGCCGACTATCATGCCGTCCTCGACGTATTCAAGGGCTTTGAGCGCGGCGAGTTTTTTGGCTTCGGTCATGGGGGAGAGTTACTCAAGGGACAGAATGATTTTCCACTGCGCGGCGGTGACCGGCAGCACGGACAGTCGGTTTCCCTTCCGGATCAGCGCGAACTCCTCGCCAAGCTTGTCAGCCTGCGCGCGCACGTCGTCGAGCGTGATCGCGCGCTTGAGGGTGCGCATGTAGCGCACGTCGACCAGATCCCAGCGGGGTTCTTCGGACTTGGATTTCTCGTCGTGATATTTCGACTCGGGATCGAACTGGGTCGGGTCGGGATACGCGGTGACGGCGACTTCGGCCAGACCATAGACGCCGGGTACGTCGGTGTTGGAGTGATAGAACAGCACGCCGTCGCCCAGTTTCATGCTGCGCATGAAGTTGCGCGCCTGATAGTTGCGGACCCCGGTCCAGGGTTCCACGCCGACGCGGGCGAGGTCGTCGATGGAGAAGTCCTCGGGCTCGGACTTCATCAGCCAATAGTGTTTGCGTGCGGTCATGATGCGGAGGGCGGCAGGGGGAAGGTGTCGGATTCGGTGCAGACGGCATCCAGCGGCACGTCCCAGGATTCGATGGGCAGGGCGTCGACGCGCTGGACTGCGAAACCCGCGCCGACCAGCCACGGCGGCGGCGAGGGACGGTCGAGGCGGAAGGCGAGGCTGCGATCGTACCAGCCGCCGCCCATGCCCAGCCGTTGCCCCTGGGCGTCGAACCCCACCAGCGGCAGCACGATCATCGCCATCGCTTCGGCCGGCAGGGTCTCGGCGTCGGCCGGCTCCGGAATGCCGAAGCGGTTGGCGACCAGCGCCTCGCCCGGACGCCAGGGCGCGAACCGCAGCCGGTCGTCGTCGCCGAGCACCGGCAGGCAGTAGCGGACCTCGGCCGGCAGCCGCAGTTGCCACACGTGCAGGGCGATTTCGCCGTCCATGGCCCAATAACCGGCGACGTGGCCGGCGGACGGGGCAAACGGCAGGGTCAGCAGGCGGGCGGACAGGGCTTCGGCGGCGGCGATGCGGGTCGCGGGCGGCAGTTGCCGGCGGCGGTCGCGCAGCGTGCGGCGCAGGGCGGCGCGGTCGTCGGTCATGGCGTCTCGCGGTATGGGGGATAACGAAGGCCGGCAACGAAAAGCAGGCAACGAAAAGCCCGCGCGTGGCGGGCTTTCGTGCGCCTTCACGGCGTGGATGTCGCGATGCGCCATCCGGAAAAAAGGCATCCTCCGCCATTGACGATGCGTGCTAAACGACCTTGAACCCGGGGTTCAAGTGGGGATGCTCTGGTTCCATCGGGCTTCCCGCTACGAGGCGGACATGCACTCCCGGATTCCGTCACATCCCCGTGGTCGTATTTAAGGGCCAAGGTGTATGTTTGGCACGCGGTCGTTCAGGGCAGAGGACGCAGAAGCAGTATAGGCGCGTGCCCGGGAAGCGCAAGCGTCGCGGCATCGAAAATGTATGCGTGTCGCGAAAAATTTTCGCGCAGAATCCCGTGTTTAAAGGGTTTCGGCGTCGTTCAGTCGGCCGACGACAGCGTGTCGATCCGGTGATTCAGCTCGACCAGCGTGCGTGCGATCTCACGGTCGCGCAGCATGTTTTCGTTACGGAGTTGTTCGAGTTCGTGGGCAAGGTTCAGAGCCGCCAATACCGTGACCCGATCGATCGCGGCCATGCGGTTGCTGCCACGCACTTCGCGCATCTTGGTTTCGAGCAGGCGCGCGGCCGAGAGCAGGCTTTCGCGTTCGTCGGGATCGACGCCGACGGTGTATTCGCGATCGAGAATCCGGATGTTGACCGCTTCGCTCATGGACGACCGCTCACGTGTGTTGTTCCAGCGACTTGAGGCGCGCAATCATCGCCTCGACCCGCGAACGCGCCTGTTCGTTCTTGGCGAGCAACTGCGAGCGATCGTTCGCCAACTGCTCCTGCTGCTGGCGCAGGCTGCGATTCTCTTCGCTGAGCCGCTGTACCCGCTGGGCCAGCGTCTCGACGCGGTCGGCGAGGGCGCGCAATTGGGAGATCACTTCGGACGTGTCCATGATCGGCACCATAGGCAGGCGGTCGCCGGGGGTCAAGCACGATCGGCGGGGGTGCGCAGAGGCATCACCGACGCCGCGCCGCTGGCCTTGGCCGGCAGCCAGTCGCGGATGAACTGCAAGCAGGCGTCGGGGTCGACCGGGCGCGACAGCCAGTAGCCCTGGATCTCGTCGCAGCGAAAATGGTCGAGGAAGCGCAGCTGGGTTTCAGTCTCGACGCCCTCGGCGACCACGGTCAGTCCCAACGAATGGGCCATGGTGATCACCGTGGTGGTGATGGCGGTGTCGTCCGGGTCGCGGTTCAGGTCGGTGATGAAGGTTCTGTCGATCTTCAGCGTGGTGATCGGCAGGCGCTTGAGGTAGGCCAGCGATGAATAGCCGGTGCCGAAGTCGTCTATCGCCAGCGATACGCCCATCTCGCGCAGCGCCTGCAGCTTGGCGGAGGTCTGTTCGGCATTGGCCATCAGCACGCTCTCGGTCAGTTCCAGTTCCAGCGCGTGCGGCGGCACCCCGGTGTCGATCAGCACCCGGCGCACGATCTCGGAGAAATCGCCGCGCAGCAGCTGCAGCACGGAGACGTTCACCGCCATGGTCAGGTCGGTCATCCCGGCCTGACGCCAGCGGTGCAGGGTGCGGCAGGCTTCGCGCAGCACCCATTCGCCGATCTCCAGGATCAGCCCGCTTTCCTCGGCCAGCGGGATGAACTGGGTCGGCGGGATCTCACCGTATTCCGCGCTGGTCCAGCGCAGCAGCGCCTCTACGCCGGTGATGCGGCGGGTGGCCAGCGACAGTCGCGGCTGGAACACCAGCCGCAGTTCGCCGCGGTCCAGCACCTTGCGCAGCGCGCTGGACAGTTGGGCGCGGCGGCGGTTGGCGATCTCCATGCTGTCGTCGTAACGCACGAACGTGCGGCGGCCGGCGGCCTTGGCCTGGTACATGGCGGTGTCGGCCTGCTTCAGCAGCTCGGTCGGCACTTGGCCGTGGTCCGGGTAGAGGCTGATGCCGATGGACGGCGAGATCACCACTTCCTGCCGGTCATCCAGCACCAGTGGCGCTTCGAAGGAGGTGATGATCTCGCGCGCGATCTTGTCGGCGTCGCCCGGCTGATCGAGACTTTCCAGCACAACCGTGAACTCGTCGCCGCCCAGCCGCGCCACGGTCTGGTGTTCGCCCACGGTCTGCTGCAGGCGCATCGCCGCGGCGCGCAGGATGCGGTCGCCGACGGTGTGGCCCAGCGAGTCGTTGATGTCCTTGAAGCGGTCCAGGTCGAGGAACAGCACGGCGACCCGGTGGTTCTGCCGGCGCGCACGCACGATCGCCCGCGACAGCCGCTCCGAGAGCATGGCCCTGTTAGGCAGGTTGGTCAGGGTGTCGAAGTTGGCGAGATAGCGCAGCTCCTGTTCGGCACGCTTCTGCTGGGTGATGTCGGAGATCACCGCGATGTAGACGCGATGTTCACCGTAGATGCCTTCAGTAGCGGTGGATTCGATCAAGCACAGGAATTCCTGGCCGTTCTTGCGCCGCTGCCACAATTCGCCGGTCCAGTGGCCCTCGGTCGCCAGCTTCTGGCGAAGGCGGTTGTAGAAGGCGGTGTCGTGCTGCGGGCTGTCCAGCAGGCTGGCGCTCTGGCCCATGACTTCCCGCTCGCTGTAGCCGGTGGTGCGGGTGAACGCGGGATTGATCGAGATGAAGTTGAAATCGCGATCCAGCACCGCGACCGATTCGTTCATGCTGCGCAGGACTGCGATGGCGATGCGGCTTTCGCGCTCTGCCTGACGTACCAGGGTAATGTCGCGCGCGGTGCCGGCAATGCGGCGGATCCGGCCGTCGGCGCCGTTTTCCACCGCACGGCCACGCGCGCGCACCCACAGCCATTCACCGCG
Source organism: Lysobacter sp. (assembly GCA_043765595.1). GTDB lineage: Bacteria > Pseudomonadota > Gammaproteobacteria > Xanthomonadales > Xanthomonadaceae > Lysobacter_I. The sequence continues at coordinate 4,646 of JAYUIZ010000469.1, forward strand.
GGGGTCGAGGATGCGGTGTTCTGAAATGAAGAGCTCGGCTTCGCCGCGCAGGTGGTCGCGGAGCTTCGCCTGTACCTGCGGCAGATCGTCCGCATGGATGGTGTGGTTGATGTCGGTGGTCGACATCACCTGGATATCGGGGCGGTTGCTGCGCGAATCCGCCCAGATCCGGCGCATGTGTCCAGTCTGCAGATCGTAGTCCCAGTACTGCTCGGACGAGGCCCACAGCGCCAGCATCAGCCGCTCTTCGCGCTGACGCAGTTCTGAAATGTGGCGCTTCTCGGTGCGGCCTTGGCGGGTCCAGATGACGAACATCACGACGGCGAGCACGCTGACGATGGCCAGCGATGTGATGAGTTTGAGTTCCGCGACATCAGACATGAGGGCAGCCCCCTGGTAGCCCTGACGATGGCGCCAGTGTACGGACTCGCGCGGCCAATGCCGAATCGGCTATCGAGAGGGCCTCGTTGTACACTGCCGGTCCTGCCGAAGGACGCCGAAGACCGCCCGATGATGTCCGAACAGCCAAGCCCGGTATTGCCCGATCTCGACGAGGTTGAAGACGCGGTCCGCGCGCAGGGTCTGGGCGTTGGCGCCTCCGAACTGCACGGTGCACTATGCGGCTGGCTGGCCGGCGGCGGCAGCGACTCGCCGCGCTGGCTGTCGCAGGTGCTGGTGGACGAAGAACTGGCCGTACCGGCGTCCGGTAGCGTGCTGGACCGCTTGCGCGCGGTCAGCGTGGCCCAGATCGAAGACCGCGATTTCGGCTTCGACTTACTGGTGCCGGGCCAGGAGGCCGCCCTTGTGGATCGCAGCAGCGGGCTGTTCGACTGGTGTCGCGGCTTTCTCGGCGGTTTCGGTCTGGCGGCCGGTGCCAATCCGCCGCTCTCCGAGGAGAGTACCGAGGCGCTGGGCGACCTGGCCAGACTGGCCGCCGCCAGTCCGCAGGACGACGGCGA
>JAYUIZ010000470.1:0-5592 GCA_043765595.1 Lysobacter sp.
GTGCGTCATACAGCGCTTCAGTCATGCTTACAGTCGGTGGATCCTGTGCTACCGTCGGCGCGCGGTAATTCCTTGGCCTGTATAAGACTGGGGGCGGCAACGCGGCCTTTGGGGAGGGTATTGCGGGGGAGTCACAACGCTTCGCAATGCGCGCAATGGGGACGCGACAACACGCCGGAATACACGCCGCCGATGATCGAACAACGACCACGTATAACGACAAAAACACTTAAACACTTAACGAAACAGGGCGAGGAGGGGGAGTATGAATTATCGTGCACCGCAACATTCGATTTTGACCCGGGCACTTCTGGTAGCGCTGGTTGGCTTGGTACACGCGCCTTTGGCGTTGGCCCAGGACAGCGGTGCAGACGAAGAGGAGGCCTCGACGCTCGACAAGATCGTCGTCACCGCTCAGAAGCGCGAAGAGGCGCTGCAGGATGTGCCGGTGGTGGTCACCGCACTGTCCGAGAAGATGCTGAAAGACAGCGGCGTCCGCGACATCAAGGATCTGCAGCAGCTCGTTCCGGGTCTTACCGTCACCAGCACCCAGAGCGAATCGCTGACCACCGCCCGCATCCGCGGCGTTGGTACGGTCGGCGACAATGCCGGTCTTGAATCTTCGGTCGGCGTGGTGATCGACGGCGTGTATCGTCCGCGCAACGGTGTTGGTTTCGGCGACCTCGGCGAACTCGAACGCATTGAAGTGCTGAAGGGTCCGCAGGGCACGCTGTTCGGCAAGAACACGTCCGCGGGTGTCATCAACGTCATCACCAAGCGCCCGAGCTATCAGCAGAGCGCCGAAGCTGAACTCACCATCGGCAATTACGGCGCGGTCGGCGTGTCGGGTTCGTACGGCGACTCGTTCAACGACATGTCGGCGTTCCGTCTGTATGCAGCAAAGCGCAAGCGCAATGGTTACCTCGACATCAGTACTGGCAGCGGCCCGCGCACCGAAACCGAAGACCAGACCCAGAATTTCCACACGTTCCGCGGTCAGGTCCTGTTTGAGCCCTCCGACACGCTGGACATCCTGCTGACCGGTGATTTCAGCAATCGTGATGAAAACTGCTGCGCCAGCGCCACCATCATCCGCGGCCCGACCGCCGCGATTCTCGACGCGCTGTCGTCGGATAGCGGCGTAGCGCCGGTAGCCGATCCCTTCGCCCGTCGCGGCTGGGCCAACCGCAGCACCGCCCAGTACATGAAGGATCAGGGCGTCAGCGGTCAGGTCGATTGGGAAACCCCGTGGTTCGGCGGCGCCACCTTCACGTCGGTCACCGCGCAGCGCAAATGGCAGTCGATCAACGGCATCGACTTCGACTACAGCACCGCGGATGTGCTTTACCGCAACCCGACCGAGGGCGACAACTCCAGCCGCTTCAACACCTTCAGCCAGGAATTCCGTTTCGCTGGTTCCAGCGAAAAACTCGACTGGCTGGTCGGCGCGTTCTATGCCGACGAGAACCTGAAGCGCAACGAGGCCTACCGCGTCGGTAATGCATACGAGCCTTATCTCTCGATCGCGCTGCTGTCGCGCATCAACCCCGCGCTCGGCGCCAGCCCCACCGCGCCGCTGTTCCTGGCGCAGGCGTCCGGCCGTCCATTCGGTACGGTGTTCGCCGGTCACGCGGCAGCCGACCGTTACGAACAGGAATCCAAGAGCATCGGCCTGTTTACCAACAACACCTGGCACGTCAACGATGCGCTGGATTTGACCCTCGGCCTGCGTTATACCAGCGAGAAGAAAGAGCTGGCCTCGCGCTACAGCAACCCGAACGGTGGGCTTGGTTGCGCCGCGATGTTGTCCAACCCGGGCCAGGTCGTCTCTGCTCTGGTCGCGCGTGGTCTCACCGTCGCGCAGGCGTCGGCCGCGGCGCCTCAGGTGGTCGGCTTCGCCTGCCTGCCGTGGACCAACGTGCGGCACAACGGGCGCAGCACCGACCAGAGTCGCGAAGAGAAGGAATGGTCCGGCACGTTCAAGGCGGCCTACCGCTTCAACGAACATGCGATGGGCTATTTCTCGGCCGCGCGTGGCTACAAGGCTGGTGGTTTCAACCTCGATCGCGTGCAGTCGAACAACGGTCTGTCCAGCGGCACTTCGGGCATTGTGCCGGTGAACGACACGTCGTTCCCGGGCGAATTCGTCGACAGCTTCGAGCTGGGCACCAAGACCACCTGGCTCGGCGGCAACCTGTTGCTCAACGCCACCCTGTTCCACCAGACCTACACCGACTTCCAGCTCAACAGCTTCCTCGGCACCAGCTTCGTGGTGCGTTCGATTCCCGAAGTGGTTTCGCAGGGTCTCGACGCCGAACTGCTGTGGAAGACCGGCGGCTGGATGGTGCAGACCGGCCTGACCTATGCCGATACCAAGTACGGCGACGATCCGTTGCCTGACGCTGACCTGGCCTTGCTGCCCGGCAACCGCGCCAGCTTCGCCCCGAAGTGGTCGGTCACCGGTTCGGTCGGGTATGAATGGGACTTCGGCAGCAATCTGGAAGCCAGCGCGCACCTCGGAGCCAAGTACATGTCCGAGTACAACACGGGCTCCGATCTGGACCCCGAGAAGCAGCAGGACGGGTACTCCGTGCTCAACGCGCGCGTCATCCTCGGCCGTCGCGATGGCCGTTGGGACGTCGAGCTGTGGTCGCAGAACCTGACCGATGCCGAGTACTACCAGGTCGCGTTCGATGCGCCGCTGCAGACCGGTACGTGGAACGCCTTCCTCGGCGCGCCGCGCACCTACGGCGTCACGCTACGCGTCAAATACTGATCCGGTTATCGCGATACCGCTTCAGCAATACCGCTCCAGCCAGACGGCCCGCTTCGGCGGGCCGTCTCTTTTTGCAGGTTGCGGCTCCCGACCTGCGGGCGCATGCTGCGCGGCGGGGAGTTATTCAGAAATCGATTCACTGCCGGAGCGGCGCCACCGCACGACTCCGGCCCGAAGGAATCCGAACGCCGGGTGCAGGCCACAGATGCGACCTGACCGATGTTCGAGGGGAACGGAATTCCCGCATGACCGGAGTTCCGCAGTCATCAGGTTGAAAGCCAAGGAGAACGTCGATGTCCAAGCCATCGCTCATGCACGCAGATACCATCCGCCGCAGTCGCTACGCGCCTCATACGCTCGCCACCACGCTGACCCTGGCACTGGCCCTATCGGGCTGCGGCCAGAAGCCGGAAGAGCCCGCGGCCACTCCCGTGGTCGCCGCAGCCGCACCGAAAGTCGAAGCTGCCGTCTGTCAGGCCAGCCCGAGCTGGATCAGCAATCCCAATCCGCCGCCGGAAGTCGCCGCTGCGGAAACTTTCTGTGATTTCTACCAGTTCTCGTGGCAGTGGTTCCTGGCCCAGACCTCACCGGCGAGCGGTAGCAACGAGCGCGTGTTCGAACAGAACCGCCTCATGAACCCGCACGTGAAGAGCGGCCAGTGCTCGCTGCCGGCCCTGCTGGGACGCGCCACCGCCGCGAAGATGCTGGCGGCCCGCGACGACAAGCCGCTGGGCCTGGAAGACACGCAGGCCGACGGCAACGCGATGTACGACCAGAACGGCAACCTGCTGTACTACAACATGTGGTACTCGCAGGCGATGTGCGAATCCACTCAACAGGGCTTCGCCTCGGGCACGTTCGAGATCAAGGTCGCCTGGAAAGTGTTGCCGGCTCCGGATCCCACTTACTACTCGATGCAGGCCACGCTGCCGGGCGGCACCACGCCGGTCACGCTGGGCATGGTCGGTTTCCATCTCGCGAACTGGACGCAGAATCACCCGGAGATGATCTGGGCCACGTTCGAGCACAAGACCAATGCGCCGCTGTGCGACGGCTCCAGCCCGCAGCCGACGTCCGGCTGGTCGTTCGCCAGCAACGATGCTGCGGCCTGCCTGACCGCAAACCCGCAGCCGACCTCGGGCCCGCCCAGCGCGGCCTGCGACAGCTTCAAGTTCAATACGCCCGACAAGTTCGACAGTCCGCCGCCGCCGGCGACCAACACGCCCGACAACATCTGCCGCCAGTTCGCCCATGGCAATCAACCAGGTGAGTCGGTCAACGGCAACAGCAATGCGTCCAATCTCCTGGCGATCCAGCAGCTCAACGATCAACTGGTCGGCACGGACGGCATGCTCACTAAGCTTCCCGACAGCGATCCGATGGCGATCTGGAAGCACTACGAAATGATCGGCGCGCTGTGGACCAAGGGCGGCGCATCGTCCGGCAATACGCCGGTGCCGCATATGTCCAACGGCAAGGTCGTTCCCGGCGATCCGACCAGCCCGCAGCGCGGTTCGCTGGAGTTGGCCAACATGAGCATGGAAACCTTCCAGCAGGGCGATACCTCGTACGTTCCCAACTGCTTCGGTTGCCACAATTTCAACACCGCTACACCGTTGAACGTCAGCCACATCTGCGACAACCTGTTCAGCGTCGACAGCACGGGCAAGAACTGTGTGATTCCCCCCAAGGGCGAGAACGTGGCGGTCGCAACCGCTGCACCCGCTGCGCAATGACCGGAAGCGCTTCGCATCCGTGATCCACAAGCAATGGCCCGCCTCGCGCGGGCCATTGCTTGTGGGCGGCATTGTGCCCGGGGCGACGGCCGGTATCATGCGGCACCGGGCGCTCTCCGTCGCGCCGCCACGGATCCGTACTGCATGACGTCTCCCACCGATGCCGAGCTTCGCGACCACGCCGAAGCGCTGGGCATGCGCTTCCGCAACGCACGCCATACCCTCGTCACCGCCGAAAGCTGCACCGGCGGCTGGATCGCCAAGACCGTCACCGATGTCGGCGGCTCCTCCGATTGGTTCGACTGCGGCATGGTCGCCTACAGCTATGAAGCCAAGCAGGCGATGCTGGGTGTCCGCCCGGAAACCCTTGAAAGCCACGGCGCGGTCAGCCGTGAGACCGTGATCGAAATGGTCTCCGGCGCGCTGGTCCACGCCGGCGCCAGCATCGCGGTCGCGGTCACCGGTATCGCCGGCCCCGGCGGCGGCTCCCCGGATAAGCCCGTCGGCACCGTCTGGATCGGCTGGAAGCGCCGCGGCGGCTACGCCCACGCCCAGCTCTTCCATTTCGACGGCGACCGCGACGCCGTGCGCCGGCAGACCGTCGCCGCGTCGCTGCGCGGGTTGGAAACCCTGATCGGGACGCCCTGAGGCTCGAAGCGGATCGGCTTCAAGCTGCCCTCGCCGCAGGCATCTGTGTAGAGCGGAGCGCAGCTCCGCTGGCCGTTGCAGGGGTATGCCGGGTCGCCAAAGCCGCGATCCGCGTGATCCAGTGATGCCGCTTTCTGAAACGTCGCAGCGGAGCTACGCTCCGTTCTACCGGATGCATCGTGGTGGCGACTGGGTTTGTCTGTCCTCTGGATGCCTGGGCAGATCAACTCAAACGTTTCTGATCGTTGACGCAGCAGGGCGTTAGTAGTAATACTACTAACCATGGACCTGACCGAAACCCAACAAGCCATTCTTGCCCTCATCTCCGAGCGCATCGCCGCCGACGGCGTGCCGCCCTCGCAGACCGAGATCGCCCACGCCATGGGCTTCAAGGGCGTCCGCGCCGCCCAATATCACATCGAAGCGCTGGAG
>JAYUIZ010000471.1:0-2020 GCA_043765595.1 Lysobacter sp.
GACACGCCGGAAATGCAGGCGATGCTGGCGCTGGAGAACGCATGGGATCCGATCGCGACCATCGATCTGCACGTCACCAATGGCGCCAAGTTCGAGCACGACATTTCGATCCAGGTCGAACCGTTCCACGCCGGCGACGAATCGATGCGCGCGGCCGGACGCATGCTGCGCGACGGCACCATCGAACGCGTGCGCGCGCAGGGTTCGCTACCGGTGGCGTTCTACCCGTCGTTCCTCGAAAACGACAACCCGGCCTCTGGCTTCTACGACAACGTATCACCGCCCCGCTTTTCCACGGGCTATTTCCTGATGCGTAATCGTCTGGCGATGCTGGTGGAAACCCATGCGTGGAAGGATTATCCCACCCGGGTGCGGATCACCCGCAATAGCGTGATCGCCGTGCTGGAACTTGCCGCCAGGCACGGCGCTGACTGGCGTCGCACCGCTCAGGCGGCCGACCTGCGCGCGCGGAATCTCGGCGGACAGTCGGTAGCGTTGGCTTGGAAAGCGAGCGACAAAGTACGCAGCATCGATTTCCGTGGTTACGCGTATACCCGCACGCCATCCGACGTGTCGGGAGCGCTCATGACGCGCTACGACGATACGAAACCGCAGGTCTGGACAGTGCCGATGCGCGACGAGATGGTACCCAGCCTGAGCGTCATCGCGCCGAAGGGCGGATATTTTGTCGCACCGGCCTATGCCGCGTCGGTCGGCGTGAAACTCCAGCAGCACGGCATCGCCTTTGAGCAGATCGAGCGGGCGATGCCAAGGGCGCCGGTCGAAGCGTTTCGCGACGAGACGCCGACGTTCGCCGCGGCATCGTCGGAAGGCCGTCAGCGGCTCACCGTCGAGGGCGAATGGACACGCGCGACGCAGGACATCGGCCCGGGCGCGCTATTTGTGCCGATCGCGCAGCCGAAGGCGCGGCTGGTGATGACGTTGCTCGAACCGTTGGCGCCCGATTCGCTGTTGGCGTGGGGGCATTTCAACAACGCCTTCGAGCGCAAGGAGTACATGGAGGATTACGTCGCCGAGGATGTCGCCCGGGACATGCTTGCCCGCGACCCCGCATTGCGTGAGCGTTTCGAGCAGAAGTTGAAGGAAGATGCGGCTTTTGCGGCAAATCCGCAGGCGCGGCTGGATGTCTTCTATCGCCTGCATACCGCCTGGGACGAACGTTACGGGCTATATCCGGTGCTGCGCACGGATGCCTTGGCGCCTTCGACGCGCTGAGGCATGCGCCGCAGTTTTATTTCATCAGGCATTTCTGCTTCCGAAGGCCGGAATTTGCCTGCGCAATGCGCGATGTAGGCGTCGAGTCGGAAATAGCAGAATAAAGCGGGACACTCCCTGCCCGCGGTCAGAACGGCTGGGGCAGTCAGACCATCGGCGCGAAGAACAAGTAAGCGCCGCCCAGCACCGCGGCCCACAGGATCAGCTTGAATACGAACTTCACGACTTTGATGGCGAAATAGGCCGCAACGATAGCCATCACCAGACCGATCCAACCCATCTCCACCACCGCCAGCCCCTTCGTCATGTAAGTGCCGCAGATGCGGCGCGTGAAATCGATACACCCGGACGGCCTGCGCGCTCAGCGCGAAACCGGACCGGTAGCGGATTCTGCCTCTTCCGCACGCAGAATGGGAGCCGCAATCGGCATGAGCGCGGGATCCAGCGCGATCCGATCGTCGAAGACGAAGCAGCTCCCGGCATACCCAAACCCGCCGACCGCCTCGAAGTAACCGAGGATGCCGCCATCGAGCTGCAGCACATTGTCCATCCCCTGCGCACGCATCCACAGCGCCGCCTTCTCGCAGCGGATGCCGCCGGTGCAGAAACTCACCACCGTCGCATCCGCCATCGATTCACGATGATCCAGCACGGCTTGCGGCAGTTCGGTGAAATTGTCGATCGGCAGCGCCATCGCATCGGCGAAGGTGCCGTAGGCGCCTTCTTCGCGATTGCGGGTGTCCAGCAATACAAGACGACGCCCTTGGTCGTCGGCGCCGCGTTC
>JAYUIZ010000472.1:0-2020 GCA_043765595.1 Lysobacter sp.
TCAAGATCTGATCGATTGATCGGACCCGGTACCGGGCGCGACCGCGTTGCCACGGCACGCTATGATCGCGGGACGCATTTGAGAACTCCCGCCATGACCCGTTCCACGCTTGCTGTCGCCGTTGCCCTGTGCTGCCTCGCTCCGCTGCATGCCAGCGCGGCGGATGTCGCGTTGCAATGCGAACGCCTGTTCGACAGCCGCAAGGGACAGATGCTCGGCGCCCATACCGTACTGGTACGCGACGGCAAAGTCGCGGAAGTACGCTCAGGCCGCAGCGAAATCGCCGGGGCCCGCACCATCGATCTCGCCGCACACACCTGTACGCCGGGCTGGACCGATCTGCACGTGCATCTGGGCAGTCAATCCAGCCCGCTCAGCTACGAGGAAGGCTTCCGTCTCGACGACACAGTGTTCGCGCTGCGCGGCGTGAGCTACAGCCGCAAGACGCTGATGGCTGGATTTACCAGCGTCCGCGATCTAGGCGGCGAAGTCGCGCCGCATCTGCGCGATGCGATCAACCAGGGCCTGATCGAAGGGCCGCGGATCTGGGCCGCGGGCAAATCGATCGCCACCACCGGCGGCCATGCCGACCCGACCAACGGCATGAATTCGGCGCTTTCGCATCTGGTCGGCCCGCCCGGCCCGACCGAAGGCGTGGTCAATTCGGTGGAAGATGCCCGCCAGGCCGTACGCCAGCGCTACAAGGAAGGCAGCGATGTTATCAAGATCACCGCCACAGGCGGCGTGCTGAGCTATGCGCGCTCCGGCGACGCGCCGCAGTTCACGGTCGAGGAAGTGCGCTCGGTGGTGGACACCGCAAAAGACTACGGCTACCGCGTCGCTGCTCACGCGCACGGTGCCGAAGGCATGAAGCGTGCGGTGCTGGGCGGTGTCACCAGCATCGAGCACGGCACCTATATGAACGACGAAATCATGACACTGATGAAACAGAAAGGCACTTGGTATGTGCCGACAATTTCAGCGGGCCGTTTCGTCGCAGAGAAGGCCAAGATCGATGGTTATTTCCCGGACGTGGTGCGTCCGAAAGCCGCGCGCATCGGTGCGCTGATCCAGGGGACCGCCGGCAAGGCGTACAAGGCCGGGGTGAAGATCGGTTTCGGCACCGACATGGGCGTGGGTCCTCACGGCGACAACGCCCGCGAATTCATCTATATGGTCGAGGCCGGCATTCCTGCGACGTACGCGCTGCAGTCGGCGACCGTGTATGCAGCGGAGGTACTGGGCGTTGACGATCAGGGCGTGATCGAAGTCGGCAAGCGCGCGGACATCGTCGCCATGCCCGGCGATCCGCTGAAGAACATCGACATCGTGATGAACGTCGACTTCGTCATGAAGGACGGCGTGGTCTACAAGCGCCCCGGCGACGAGAAGTAAGCGTGCAGATATCGAACATGGAATGGGCCGGTTACCTGGCCGCGGCCATGACCTCCCTCGCCTTCGTGCCGCAGGCGTTGAAGACCATCCGCACCCGCGATACACGCAGCATTTCGCTGGGCATGTACGTGGTGTTCACCATCGGCATCGCGTTCTGGCTGGTTTACGGAATCGCCCTGCAATCGATGCCGATGATCCTCTCCAACATCGTCACCTTCATGCTGTCGGCAACGATTCTTGGACTGAAGATCAAGCACGGTTGAGCGGTCGTTCCCGACCGGCCCACGCGGCCCAGACGAACCAGACCACAAACGCCAGCCGGGGGGCGAATGCCGCCATCGCACCGGGCCACGGCGGCAATGCGAGCGCCAGCGTCGCGATCAACGACACCAGCGTCGCCCATTTGAACCCGCGCGGCGGCCCGCCGATCGCAAGCAAAGCCCCCGCAGCCGCGAAAGCGATCCACCAAACCGTCCAGGCCAGCGCATGCAGCGCATTGGCCTGGCCGCCGAGGTTGTCGGGATCGAGCGGGAAAATACCCTGCGCTGCGAACGCCAGCGCCGACAGCACCGCGAGCTGCGTTGCTATCCTCGCATGCCAGCCCGCCGTTGCCGGCAAATCCGAA
>JAYUIZ010000473.1:0-2020 GCA_043765595.1 Lysobacter sp.
GGCCGATCCTGCGCGCCTTGCGTTCGGCAATCTCGGCGTCGCTGGGCAGATATTCGATCTGACGGTCGAGCAGGCCCTGCGATTCCAGGGTGTGGATGAAATGCTGCTTGGAACCGAGGCGCGACAGACTCATCCGTTCCATGAGGCTAAGAGCTTGGTTCTGGCGGTAGTTGTCGTTCAACACCAACGCCGCGACTTCGTCGGTCATCGACGCCAGCAGCTTGTTGCGCTCGGGCATGGTCAGCCTCTTGCGCTGCACTTCGCCATTGAGCAGGATCTTGATGTTGACCTCGTGATCGGACGTGTCCACGCCCGCCGAGTTGTCGATGAAATCGGTGTTCAGCAGCACGCCGTTCAATGCCGCTTCGATACGGCCGAGCTGGGTCATGCCCAGATTGCCGCCCTCGCCCACGATCCTGCAGCGCAGTTCGCCGCCGTTGACACGCAGGCCATTGTTAGCGCGATCGCCGGCATCGGCATGGGTTTCGCTGACGGCCTTGACGTATGTGCCGATGCCGCCGTTCCACAGCAGATCAATCGGCGCCTTCAGAATCGCGCTCATCAGCTCCATCGGGCTCATCGAGGTCGCGCCGGCATCGATGCCGAGCACCGCCTTGATCTCGGGCGACAGCGGAATCGCCTTGGCCGAGCGCGGGAAAATGCCGCCACCCTTGCTGATCAACGAGGCGTCGTAATCGGCCCAGCTCGAACGCGGCAGCTTGAACATGCGGTCGCGTTCCGCGAACGAAATCGCGGCGTCCGGATCCGGGTCGAGAAAGATGTGGCGGTGATCGAATGCGGCCAGCAGGCGGATGTGCTTCGACAGCAGCATGCCGTTGCCGAACACGTCGCCGGACATGTCACCGATGCCGACGCAGGTGAAATCCCGGGTCTGCGAATCGCGGCCCAGCGCGCGGAAATGGCGCATGACCGATTCCCAGCCGCCGCGCGCGGTGATGCCCATGCCCTTGTGGTCGTAACCGACCGAACCGCCCGACGCAAACGCATCGTCGAGCCAGAAGCCATGCGCGTTGGCGATGCCGTTGGCGATGTCGGAGAACGTGGCGGTGCCCTTATCGGCAGCGACCACCAGGTACGGGTCGTCACCGTCGTAGCGCACTACTTGCAACGGCGGCACGATTTTGCCTGCCGTCGAAATATTGTCGGTGATGTCGAGCAGGCCGTTGATGAAACGCTTGTAACAGGCCACGCCTTCGTTGAACCATGCATCGCGGTCTACCGACGCATCAGGCAACTGCTTGCAGAAAAAGCCACCCTTCGAGCCCACCGGCACGATCACTGTGTTCTTCACCATCTGCGCCTTCACAAGGCCCAGCACTTCGGTGCGGAAGTCTTCGCGGCGATCCGACCAGCGCAGGCCGCCACGCGCCACCGGCCCGAAGCGCAAATGCACGCCTTCGACGCGCGGACCGCAGACGAAGATTTCGCGATATGGACGCGGCTTCGGCAGATCAGGCACTCTCGACGGATCGAACTTGAAGCTGAGATAGTCGGCGGGGCCGCCGTCAGCGCGCAGGCCATCCTTGTAACGGCCGCTGCGATAGGTGATGTAGTAATTGGTACGCAGGGTCGCTTCGATCACGCTCATGAAACTGCGCAGGATGCGGTCTTCGTCGAGGCTCGATACGCCGTCCAGTAGCGCCATGATCGCCTGACGCGTGGCTTCGATCTGGACTTCACGCTTCGCTGAACGTGCGGCGATCACCGACTCGACCGCCGCAAGCATCGCGACATCGTCGCCGGCCAACGCCGCGAACTGGCGACGAATCTGCGCCATGCCGACCTGGATGTCGGCCTTGCTCTCGGTGCCGGTGGCCGGATCGAAGCGCGCTTCAAACAGCTCGGTCAGCAGGCGGGCAAGGATCGGATAGCGCGTGAAGGTTTCTTCGACATAGTTCTGCGAGAACGGCACGCCGATCTGCAGCAGATACTTGCAGTAGGCGCGCAGCATCGCCACCTGGCGCCACGACAGATTGGCGGCGAGGATCAGGCGGTTGAA
>JAYUIZ010000474.1:0-2012 GCA_043765595.1 Lysobacter sp.
ATGGGCCAGGAAGCGCATCCTGCCATGAGCAGCGCGAAGCCGAGCGGGAGTGCAGCGATGGCGGCTGGGAAACGCATCCTGAATCCTGAAGCGGTCATGGAAGCCGCAGCATGCCGCAGCTTCGCGACAACATGATGGCGAACGGGCATGCGGTCCGAAGCGCGGCCCCACTGCCGATCAGGGAATAGGCGCGCCACGGCGGCGCGAGGCCAGCGCATCGGCTTGGCGCGTAGGTTCCGGCAGGCGATAGCGGCCGACGTGGCGCATCGTCATCTCCACCGCGGTGTCCATTGAGACACGGTGGCCGGGCGAGATCACCAGTGGCAGGCAGCGCAGTTTGCTTCGCAGCAGCCAGCCCACCTGCTGGCCGCGATGCCGCAAGGGCACCCGCGCGCCGCGCAGATCGGGCAATTCAGCGTCGGCTGCACCCGCCAGGATTTTCTTCGCCACGCCAATACAGGGCAGGCCGGTGACCACGCCGAAGTGCGCGGCGATCCCCAGCCGGCGCGGATGGGCGATGCCCTGGCCGTCGACGAACACCAGGTCCGGCGTGTGCGGCAGCTCAGCCAGCACCGCCAGCAGCGCGGGCAGTTCGCGGAACGACAGTAGCCCGGGCACATACGGCATCGAAGTGTGCACCCGGGCGATTCGCGCGTGCAGCACCTCATCGGTGTCCGCATCCAGCAGCACCGCTGCGGCGCGGGTGGTCTCGCCGCCGTCCTCGAAACCCACGTCGAAGCCCGCGATCAGGCGCGGCGGCGGAATGAAATCGTCTTCCAGCGATACCTGGGCCGCGAGCTGCGCCTGCAGCGCCCGTGCGCCGGCGATGCTGCCGTCCCAGCCATCGAATACGGGCAGAGCCGTGGATACAGCGCCCGATGCGCTGCGCGGTGTTGAATCGTCCATCGCTTCGATTCTGCCGTCCTTGCCGCGGCGGCGATAGCGCCGCCACCCACGATCGCAACGGTCCGTTAAGATCCATGCACCGCTTTCGACGATCTTCCGAATGTCCTACGTCCGCTGTCTCCGTGGCATCACTTCCGGGATCGAGTACGACGCTGACGTGCCGATGAACCTGGATCCCGCCGACGGCCGTCCGGTCGAAATGGTGCTGGATGTCGAGCGTCTCGCCGCCGAAAAACCCGACGCCGCCTGGTACTACCCGCAGCGCCGTGACTTGTGGCGTTTCGGCGCGCTGATGGCGTTGGACATCGCAGATCCTGAAGACGCGCGGCATATTGTCGCGCTCGGCGAAGGCCATACGCCCTTGCTCGACTATCGCGACCATCCGCTGGCGCAGGCGGCCGGGATTGCGCTGCAGGTGAAGGAAGAGGGCAAGGCGCATTCCGGTTATGGCGCCAACCCGACCCAGAGTTTCAAGGATCGCGGCATGGCGATGGTGGTCGCGCAGGCGCGCAGGCTCGGCCTGACGAAGCTGGCGGTGCCGACCCAGGGCAATGCCGGCGATTCGCTCACGCGCTACGCGCTGGCCGGCGATCTGTCGGTGGTGGTGGCGATGCCCGACGACACGCCGATGCCGATCCTGGGCAACGTCGCCGCCGCGGCCAGGCGCTATCCGGACCGGGTCAAACTCGAACTGATTGGGCCGACCATCCGCGAGGCCGGCGCTTATCTCAAGGAACACTACATTCCGCAGGGTTATTTCTCGGTGGCCACGTTCCAGGAGCCGGGCTGGCGCATCGAAGGCAAAAAATCGCTGGGCCTGGAACTGGCCGAGCCCATGCCCGGCGAGACGCGCTGGTGGCTGCCCGATGCGGTGATCTATCCCACCGGCGGCGGCACCGGCGTGCTCGGCATTTGGAAGGCGTGGAGCGAACTGGAAGCGCTGGGCCTGATCGACAGCCGTCGCCCGCGGATGCTCTGCGTGCAGAGCGAGGTCACACCACCGCTGGTAAATGCGTTCGACGCGGGCGCCGACGACACTACCGTCGTGGTTGCGGGCAACACGATCAATTTCGGCCTGAACGTGCCCGGCGGCGTCGGCCACTTCA
>JAYUIZ010000475.1:0-2012 GCA_043765595.1 Lysobacter sp.
GTTCGACATTGACAGCGCGACCCCAATGACAATGGCGACGAAGCCTAGAGAGACCTGACTGAACCCGCTTTTGAATATGGTGAGCTTGCTGGCCAACCAAGCGCCACCAGCCGGCGCGATAACAGCACAGCCCGCCAGCATGATCAATGCCCCGAGAAAATTGCCAGCGAACAGGCTTCCCAGCGACGCCATTCCCAGGAAAATGGCCAGCAGCCAACGAACGACGGTCTTGAGCACATCCATCTCTCTTTCCTTGAGGATTCAGGGGGTCTCGCCAGCAACGTGGGGGAAGTACCACCAAACTGTGCCAGTTTGATGATAGTTCGTGCAATGCCCTTGGTCAGGGTCACGCCTTGGGAAACTGATTGCTCGAGGTCCGTCTGCGGAATTGCATTGGCATGGCCGTCGGCCCGGGCTGCAGCCTTGCTAATTGCCCTGCTACTGCCGCGAAGGCATGCAGCGAGTGAGCTATCGCCCGCGCGCTGCGCGCTTGGGAGCGGGCTGGTCGAACAGGTCGACCATCTTCCGGAGCCGGTCCTTGTCGGCCCGGTCCATGCTGACGTATTTCCGGAAGAACCGCAGGTCTTCGGGGGACGCCTGTACGGGTGGCGGTTCGCCCAGCAGATCATGGATGGTGACGCCCAGGGCCTTGGCCAAATCGACCAGGACCTTCGCCGACAGGTGCGGCACTTCCCGGTTCTCCAGTTCCCAAACGTAGCTCTTGCTGATGCCGGCCGCGTTGGCCAGTGCCTCCATCGTCAGACTTGAACTCTTGCGCAGTTGCCGCAAGCGGAGGCTGAAAGAGGTCGCCATTCGTCTTCTCCCTTGGTCGGAGGCGCTGCAATACGGCGCATGAACAGGAATGTGTAAATTTTACCAGCCTATGGCTTCAGGTGATTGACAACCGTGACACGGGTCCTAGAATCCAGAAGCTCAAGTATGGTGAAAGTGAACAAGCGTGGATCTGCGGGGCGCTTTGTCGGCGAAGGGGATCGTCGACGGAAGAACTGGGTTTACGCTGGAGACGAATCGTGTCCAGCTCTATGTTTTATCTGGAATTGCTGTTGAAAATCCCGCCGGATGAAGTCCTCCTGGACTTCCTCGCGCAATGCGGCCTGACGCTGTCCTTCGGTATCGAGGGGCCGGAAGGCGATACCTACAAGCGGCTGCGCATCGCAACCGCGATCGAGCGCGCGCCAGCGTCCGTGCGTGGCTGCGTTCTGCTGGGCATGCGCCATGTCGCGCTACTGGCCGACGATGTCGGTCTGGCCGCGTTGCGTGCCGCGAACGAAGCGCATGCCGGGCAAGTGAACCCGCTGCATCTGCCGGATGCGCCTGCTCAGTGCGCGCTGTGGGTGTACCTGCGCCACCGGGCGATTTTCGATGAAGCCATCCGCATGCGCAGCCTGCATCCACTGCTTGCCGAGCCGATGCCGCAGCCGCTGGACTACCTGCGGCACCCCTTGACGCTCCCCGACGAGCTGGTCGTGGACAGCGTGCGCCTGCTCGAAGCGACGCTGCTCGATGAAATCACGGGCGGCGAGATCGCGATCATGGCGCCAGCCGGCGACGCGCGGATCGGCGTGCTGGAGGTGCTGGACTCCTGGATGCCGATCGAGAACCCGATGCGGCGCCGTCGCTTCCGGCTGGTCGCGGCCGTGCTGGGCGTCGAGTTCTTCCCCGAACCCGGACATTCGATCGGCCGTTCGGTGATGCTCGCGCTGAAACGACGGGGCGACAGCAATCTGGGGGACTTCGATGTCGGTACGCGCGCGCAGCTCGAAACATGGTTGATCCGCTGGCGGCAGGCGCCTGGTCACGATGCCCCGATGGGACCAACCTTTGCGACGACGGTCTGATGTGCAATGGACTGTCTGGCATTGTTGGCCTCCTGCATCGAGGAGGAGGGGAGCGCGATCGCGCCCGCGTTGGCCGACCCGGTCGAACGCAGGCAGCTCGAACGATTGCAGCAGATCGGGGCGTTGGTCCCGGCCCGCGCGCGGGCGATCATT
>JAYUIZ010000476.1:0-2012 GCA_043765595.1 Lysobacter sp.
ACGACGCCATCGACGCCGGCGTGGACATCCGCGGCTACATGGTGTGGTCGCTGCTGGATAACCTCGAATGGTCGCTCGGCTTTTCGAAGCGCTTCGGGATAGTGCATGTGAACTACGGCACCCAGGAACGTACGCCCAAAGACAGCGCGCTGTGGTACTCGGAAGTGATCGGCAGCCACGGCCGCAAACTCGACGAGCCTTCGCCTTACTGATCCTGCACTTCCGATTCCGCCCAACCGGTTCCAACCTTACCGGTTTTCTCTGCACCCCCTCCCCCCTCCTTGGGCAGGTGCGCCCGACGACACAGCCTCCTGTGTCGTCGGGTTTTTTTGCCTCGTGCGCCCTCAGCGCAACTCGATAACCACCGTCTGCGTGCCCACGGGAATCCACAATTCGTCGCCGCGCCACTGTATCGGTCGGCCGTCGACAGTGATGCGCCGTCCCGGCTGCGCATCCGCGAGCGGCCATGGGAATGCGGCGCCGCCAGCGGGAAGCACGCTGCCCTTGGCGATCGTAAGACGCAGATGTTTGTTTTCTCGGCGCAGCGCGTAACCGAATTTCCCCTTCGGCGTGCGCAGTCCGTTGATCGCGATGCCTTCGCCGTCCAGCCAGCGCGCGGGGATGCCTGCGGCGAGCACCAGCCGGTCGTCGGCTTCACGGTAATAGGCGAACATGTCCAGTGCAGAGCGCATGAAATCCGACGCGACCCAGGCGTGCGGCAGATCGCCGAGGAAGAACGGTTTGCGCGGCGTGCGCGAGACCACTTCGCCCCACTGGTTCCAGCCGCGCGGCGCACGGTCGTCGAAGAAGAAACGCGTCGCGTCCCACGCGCGCTCACGCCAGCCGAGGCGCACGAACGCGCCGACGTTGCGCCATTCGTAGGGCGTGTAATCCTTCCATTCGCGCTTGCTGTCGCGGCGCTGTCCGAATTCGCGCCAGTAGCGCTCGAAGGTGTTGTGCAGAAGATCCTGCGGTAGGCGGGCTTGTTCGCCCCCCGGCGCCAGCGCGATGGTGGTCGAAGTCGGATCGAAGTCGCCGAGTTCCGCCGCGCCCGGCAGATAATCGATGCCATGGCGCGCGGTGGCCGCGCGCAGTGAAGCGTCGAGATCGGCGCGGAACTCGTCGCGCGCCGCCGCCATCCGCGCCGCATCCTCGCGCTTGCCGAGACGTTCGGCGATCCACACCGCATCCTTGTAGCCGCGCAATGCCCAGAAATTGTCCCAGTACGAATGCATCGGCTTGGCCGAATAGCCCTCGTGGCTGATCGATGCCGGCATCATGCCGTAGAAGGCGGGATTCAATGCGCGATTGTCTTCAGTGCGCTCGCTCGCGCGCAGCGTTTCCATGTACGCGAACGCGCCCTCCACATGCGGCCACATGGTGGTCAAAAAAGCATCGTCGCCGGTATGCCGCGCGTAATCGGCGATCGCGAAGATCAGCTCGCCATGACTGTCGTTCTCCGGCACCGGGTCGCTGCCGCGGTCGTCGACGCAGCACGGCACCTTGCCGTTCTCAAACTGGTAGGGCGCGTACCAGTCGATATATTCGCGCACAGCGTCGTCGCGACCCATGCGCAGCAGGCCTTCGGCGATCATCGCGCCGTCGCGGATCCAGCTGCGCGCATACGATCGCGTGCCGGGCTGCAGGCGCGGACCAACGCGCGAGATCAGCTGATGCGCCAGCGCGGTGCGCAGGGTGTCGACCAGCGGCCGACCTTCTTCTGGCACCAAGAAGCGCACGCCGTCGAGCTTGGCGCGCCATTGTTCGGCGACGATTGTCTGCCACTGTTCCAGCGTGCAGGTTCCGCCTTCGCAGAACGGCGTGCCGGACATCGGGATCACCAGCGCGACCTCGCGCGACTCGCCGGGCGCGAGCCGCCAGCGATACAGCAGCGCGCCTGAGGCCAAGCCGGTGGGATCGTCCACTGCGGTCGTCGTCGGCAATGTGCCCGCCGCTAGATGCGAAGCAGCCATACCTGCATCGAACGGCGTCGCGAACGCGGTATCGGGTGC
>JAYUIZ010000477.1:0-5560 GCA_043765595.1 Lysobacter sp.
ACGCCGCTGCGTCTGCACGGCGCGCTGAACCGTTCGGCGTTGCAGCGGACGCTGGACCGGATCGTGGCCCGTCACGAGAGCCTTCGCACGACGTTCGTGACTGTGGGCGGCATACCGCAACAGATGATCGCGCCCGAGGGGGTGGGTTTCGCGTTATCGGAGCACGACCTGAGCGATCTGGTGGACGAGGAGCAGGCCGAGGCGCTGATGGCGCTGAGTACGCAGGAGGCGCAGGCACCCTTCGATCTGTCGAAGGGGCCGCTGATCCGCGGACGCTTGTTGCATCTGTCGGCGAACGAACACGTGCTGTTGGTGACCCAACATCACATCGTCTCCGACGCCTGGTCGATCGGTGTGCTGGTACGTGAGGTATCGGCGCTGTATACGGCGTTCACCCAGGGCCAGGCGGATCCGTTGCCGGCGTTGCCGATCCAGTACGCGGACTATGCGGCGTGGCAGCGCCAGTGGTTGCAGGGTGAGGCGCTGGAGCAGCAGTTGGCGTTCTGGCGGGAGCATTTGACCGGGGCGCCGACGCTGCTGGAGCTGCCGACGGACCGACCGCGTCCGACGGTGCAAGGTCATGCCGGCGGCGCGGTACCGGTGCAGTTGTCGGCGGAGCTGACGGCGGGCCTGCGTGCGTTGTCCAAGCGTCATGGGACGACAGTCTTCATGACGTTGTTGGCGGGCTGGTCGGCGTTGCTGTCGCGGTTGAGCGGTCAGTCGGAAGTGGTGGTGGGTATGCCGGTGGCGAACCGTCAGCACGCGGAAGTGGAAGGGCTGATCGGTTTCTTCGTCAACACGCTGCCGTTGCGCGTGGACGTAGGATCTGACCCGACCGTGTCGGAGTTGTTGACGCAGGTGAAGGGCGTGACGCTGGGAGCTTCCGCGCATCAGGACGTGCCCTTCGAACAAGTCGTGGAAGCGTTGCAGCCTGCACGAAGTCTGGGCCACAGCCCGTTGTTCCAGGTGATGCTGACGTTGGACAACACCCCCACAGGGGGTGGATTGCAGTTGCCGGGCCTGACATTGTCGCCCGTGGAAACCCCGCATGTGACCACGCACTTCGACCTGTCGTTGTTGCTTGCGGATGCAGGCGAGGGAATGGAAGGCGGTCTGGAATACGCCAGCGCCCTATTCGACCGAGAGACGGTAAGCCGTTGCGTGGAGCAGTTCACGCGGATGCTGGAAGGGATGGTGGCGAACGCGGATCAACGGATCAGCGAGCTGCCGTTGCTGAGCGAGTCGGAGCGTCACCAGTTGCTGGTGGTGTTCAACGATACGGCGACGTCGTATCCGCAGGACGGATTGATTCACGGGCTGTTCGAGGCGCAGGTGGCGCGTTCGCCGGAGTCGGTGGCGCTGGTGTGCGAGGGCGATCAGCTGAATTATGCGGAGCTGAACCGTCGAGCGAACCAGGTCGCGCACCGGTTGCTGGCGTTGGGCGTGAAGCCGGACGACCGGGTGGCGATCTGCGCGGAGCGCAGCGTGCAGATGGTGGTGGGGCTGCTGGGTATTCTGAAGGCGGGCGGTGCGTACGTGCCGCTGGACCCCGGGTATCCGTCGGAGCGGTTGGCGTACATGCTGACGGACAGCGCGCCGGTGGCGCTGCTGACGCAGGCAGCATTACTGGACGCGGCATCGGGCTGGTTGCCTTCGGGGCAGTCGTTGCCGGTGGTGGTGCTGGACGATGCGTTTGGCTCTGAGCTGGCGTCGCAGCCGATGCACAATCCGGCGGTGGCGGAGTTGGGATCGGGTCATCTGGCGTACGTGATCTACACGTCGGGTTCGACCGGGCAGCCCAAGGGCGTGATGGTCGAACACCGCAACGTGTTGCGCCTGGTGATCAATAATCCTTATGCGCCCATTACCCCTGCCGATTGCATCGGCCATTGTGCGAACCCGGCCTTCGATGCCTCGACGTGGGAGATATGGGGCGCTCTGCTCGTTGGGGCCCGGACCCTGGTTGTTCCGCAGTCTGTGCTGCTGGATCCGACCGCACTAAATCGAGCGCTGGTGGATGCCAAGGTCACAGCGCTGTTCCTGACCGTCAGGTTGTTCAATGAGTATGCAACTACGCTGATGGAAGCCTTCGCGGGCTTGGACTATCTGTTTGTGGGGGGCGAAGTACTTGATCCACGCCGTATCGCTATGGTGCTGGAGAGCGATTCGCCGCCTCGACATCTAAACAATATCTATGGGCCGACGGAAACAACGACGTTCGCGACAACATCCACGATCCAGTCATTGCCGGAAGGGGGGCGCAGCATTCCTGTCGGGCGGCCCATCGGCAACACGCAGATATATGTCTTGGGACCGCATGGCGAACCAGTGCCGGTGGGCACGACGGGTGAGATTTACATTGGAGGCGAGGGCGTCGCGCGAGGCTACCTGAACCGTCCGGAGCTGACCGCCGAACGATTCCTGCACGACCCATTCTCCACCCCGCCTGGCGCGCGCATGTATCGGACCGGTGACTTGGGACGCTGGCTTGCCCATGGCGAAATCGAGTTTCTGGGCCGC
This sequence comes from Lysobacter sp., assembly GCA_043765595.1. Lineage (GTDB taxonomy): Bacteria > Pseudomonadota > Gammaproteobacteria > Xanthomonadales > Xanthomonadaceae > Lysobacter_I. The sequence goes on from JAYUIZ010000477.1 coordinate 2,521, forward strand.
AACGATTTCCAAGTGAAGATTCGCGGATTCCGGATCGAACTCGGCGAGATCGAAGCCAAGCTGGCTGGCTGCGCGGGCGTGCGCGAAGCCATCGTGGTCGCTCTGGGCGACGCAGCGGACGGAAAGCGCCTTGTGGCTTACGTCATGCCGGAGCGCGCAGATACCATGCTGTCGGCGGTGGACCTGCGTGGCCAGCTCATGTCCGAGCTGCCTGACTACATGATTCCCAGTGCTTTCGTGAGCATGGATGCGTGGCCACTGACGCCAAACGGGAAACTGGATCGCCGGGCGCTGCCTGCGCCGGACGCGAGCGCGGTGGTAAGTCGGGCATACGAAGCGCCGTTGGGCGAGGTGGAAGAAGCGATCGCGCAGGTGTGGCAGCAGTTGCTGGGGCTGGAGCGGGTGGGTCGTAACGACCGGTTCTTCGAGCTGGGGGGGCATTCGTTGCTCGCCATCCAGGTGGTTGCCCGCATGCACGAGATCTTCAAGGTGAAGATTCCGTTGGTGGATATATTCGAGGACAGAACAGTCATCGAGCTTGCCGGATCGGTTGCCTCGGCCCAGTTGAGTATCTACTCGCAAGAGGATGTGGATATGTTCACAGCAGAAATCGAAGAGCTCTCGGATGCCGAGCTGATCAGGATTTGGCAAGAACAGAACCAAAAAGACCGCGTCGAAAATTAATCGCGTGATTAACCCGAGTATCGATGGTTATGAATAAGAGTGTAGATATGGATATTGAAGCGATCAAGCGCGACATTATTCGGCGGCGGCTCATAACATCTTCAGTGCCGACCAAGGTCGCTGACGGGACTGGGGCCATCGAAAGGGTGGGTCGAGACAGTGATATTCCCCTTTCATGGGCGCAGCAGCGACTGTGGTTCATGGATCAACTCGATCATGCTGCGGGATCTGGTTATCACATGCCCGCTTCCATGCATCTGCAGGGCGCTCTGGACCGTGCTGCCCTGCAGCGGACGCTGGACCGGGTGGTGGCGCGTCACGAGAACCTTCGCACGACGTTCGTGACTTCGGACGGGACGCCGCGGCAGGAGATTGCACCGGAAGGGGTTGGTTTTCGGCTGGTGGACGAGGATCTGAGCGATGTGGCACCGCAGGCGCAGGCATCGGTGGTGGTGGCCGCGAGTGCTGCGGAGTCGCAGTCCCCATTCGACCTGTCGAAGGGGCCGTTGATCCGTGGTCGTCTGTTGCGTTTGTCGCCTGAGGAGCACGTGTTGTTGGTGACCCAACATCACATCATCTCCGACGGCTGGTCGATCGGCGTGCTGGTACGTGAGGTATCGGCGCTGTATACGGCCTTCATCCAGGGTCAGGCGGATCCGCTGCAGGCGTTGCCGATCCAATATGCGGACTATGCGGCGTGGCAGCGGCAGTGGCTGCAGGGTGAGGTGCTGGAGCGGCAATTGGGTCATTGGCGCACGCACCTGTCGGGCGCGCCGGCGCTGCTGGAGTTGCCGACGGACCGGCCGCGTCCGCCGGTACAAAGTTATGCCGGCGGCGTGGTGCCGCTGCGGTTGTCGGCGCAGCTGACATCGGGCCTGCGCGCGTTGTCGAAGCGTCATGGGACGACGCTGTTCATGACGCTGCTGTCGGGCTGGTCGGCGTTGCTGTCGCGGTTGAGCGGGCAGACGGAGGTGGTGATCGGCACGCCTGTGGCGAACCGCCAGCGCACCGAACTGGAGGGGTTGCTCGGTTTCTTCGCCAACACGCTGGCGTTGCGCTTGGATGTGGGATCGGACCCGACTGTGTCGGAGCTGTTGACGCAGGTGAGGGGCGTGACGCTGGGCGGCTATACGCACCAGGACGTGCCGTTCGAGCAGGTGGTGGAGGTGCTTCAGCCGGCGCGCAGCTTGGGCCATAACCCATTGTTCCAAGCGCTTTTTACGTTGGACAACACCCCCGATGGTGGCGGCTTGCACCTCCCGGGACTGGTCTTGTCGCCGGTGGCAACGCCCCACACGACAACGCACTTTGATCTGTCGCTATTGCTGACGGACGAGGGCGAGGGTCTGGCGGGCGGCATGGCGTATGCCAGCGACCTGTTCGATGAAGCGACCGTGGTTCGGTGGGCGGGTCAGTTGCAGTGCTTGTTGACGGCGATGGTGGCGAACGCGGATCAACGGATCAGTGAATTGCCATTGCTGAGCGAGTCGGAGCGTCACCGGTTGCTGGTGGCGTTCAACGATACGGCGACGGCGTACCCGCAGGATGGATTGATCCACGGGCTGTTCGAGGCGCAGGTGGCGCGCTCGCCGGAGGCGACGGCGCTGGTGTACGAAGACCAGACGCTGAGCTATGCGGAGTTGAACCGTCGATCGAACCAGGTGGCGCACCGGCTGCTGGGGTTGGGCGTGAAGCCGGACGACCGCGTAGCGATCTGCACGGAGCGCAGCGTGGAGATGGTGGTGGGGCTGCTGGGTATTCTGAAGGCGGGCGGCGGGTATGTGCCGCTGGACCCCGGGTATCCGTCGGAGCGTTTAGCGTACATGCTGTCGGACTGCGCGCCGGTGGCGCTGCTGACGCAGGCGGCGTTGCTGGACGCAGTGTCGGGCTGCTTGCCTTCGGGGCAGTCGTTGCCTGTGGTGGTACTGGACGGTGCGGCCGGATCGGCGCTGGCATCGCAGCCGGAACACAACCCGGACGCGCAGTCGCAGGGGCTCCGCGCCCACCATCTGGCGTATGTGATCTACACGTCGGGATCGACCGGGCAGCCCAAGGGTGTGCTGATCGAGCATCGGTCGGCCACGAATTTCTGGAATGTGCTCAGAGAGACCACGCACAAGACGTGCCCGCCGTTCTCGAAGGTCGGGCTGAACTCGTCGTACGCCTTCGATATGTCGCTGAAGGGGTTGCTGCAGCTGCTTTCCGGTCATTGTCTGGTCGTCATTCCAGACCGGATCCGGGCAAGTGGCGAAGAGTTCATCGGATTCATCAAAGAGCACGGGCTTGCAGCGTTTGAATGCACGCCGTCCCAGCTGGACATGCTGCTCTCTGCGGGGCTGACCCGTAACCGCTTCGC
>JAYUIZ010000478.1:0-5550 GCA_043765595.1 Lysobacter sp.
CACGGCGACGGCATCCACATGAACGCGGTCGACACCGGCTGGGTCACCGACGAGGATCCCGCAGAGCTGGCGGCGCGCAAGGTCATCGAGGAACGCTTCCACCCGCCGCTGGATATCGTCGACGGCGCCGCGCGCATCGTCGACCCGATCATCGACGGCATCAACACCGGCCGCCACGTCTGGGGCCAGTTCCTCAAGGATTACAAGCCGACCGATTGGTGATCGCGCCGGCCGACAATCTCATTCTCTTTCAGAACGTCCTGCGCAAACCGATAACCCTCTGTCATCCCGAACGCCCGCGTGGCGGGTGGAGGGATCTGCTGTTGTTGCAACATCGGCTACAAGCAGATCCCTCCTCGGGCTTCGCCCTCGTTCGGGATGACACTATTTTCCAGAACCAGAATCTTGAACAGGCTTTGAGGTATCGGCCTGAGCATCAGCCGCCCGCGTTCGCGGCGGATGTTCAACCCTCTGTCATCCCGAACGCCCGCGTAGCGGGCGGAGGGATCTGCTGTTGTTGCAACATCCGTTACAAGCAGATCCCTCCTCAGGCTTCGCCCTCGTTCGGGATGACACTATTTTTCAGAACCGGAATTTTGAACAAGCCTTGAAGTATCGGCCTGAACATCAGCCGCCCGCGTTCGCGGCGGAGGTTCAACCCTCTGTCATCCCGAACGCCCGCGTAGCGGGTGGAGGGATCTGCTTTTATTGCAACATCCGTTACAAGCAGATCCCTCCTCGGGCTTCGCCCTCGTTCGGGATGACACTATTTTTCAGACCAGGAATCTTGAACAGGCTTTGAGGTATCGCCCTCAGCGTCGGCCGCCCGCGTTCGCGGCGGATGTTCAACCCGCTGTCATCCCGAACGCCCGCGTAGCGGCTGGAAAGATCTGCTTTTATTGCAACATCGGCTACAAGCAGATCCCTCCTCGGGCTTCGCCCTCGTTCGGGATGACACTATTTTCCAGATCCGGAATCTTGAACAGGCTTTGAGATATCGGCCTGAGCGTCAGCCGCCCGCGTTCGCGGCGGAGGTTCAACCCGCTGTCATCCCGAAGGCCCGCGTAGCGGGTGGAGGGATCTGCTGTTGTTGCAACATCGGCTACAAGCAGATCCCTCCTCGGGCTTCGCCTTCGTTCGGGATGACAGCGGGTTGAACACCGCGCCGATGCGGCCCATGGGGAATGCGCGCCCTTCGCCGGGGGCGAGCATCATGGCATTGCGTGGCGATTCAACAGGCTGGTTTACGAACGCCTCCAGACAAGCACATTTGCGAATGTTTTCAACCGCTGAATCCGGTGCAGCGGCAGATCCGTGGACAAACGCACGACGCACGCATCTTCACACACCCGCCGCATGCCGCCACAGCGCACGATTCAGCGGCGCGATTTTCCCCGCCAGCCCCAGCGCATGCCCGCGCAGCAGCGTGGTCGCAACACCGTCGTTGGAAAACACCCGATTGATCGCGCTGAACGCGTAAGCGGACGCGGTGGCGTCGCTGCGGCGGGCGCGGGCCCAGCGCGCGAGGCGGTGCGGGGCACTCCAGTCGACGCGGCGCTGCTGTGCTGCCGCGACGATATCCCGAAGCGCGGACACATCACGCAGGCCGAGGTTGACGCCCTGCCCGGCCAACGGATGCACTACGTGCGCGGCGTCGCCGATGGCGAGCACGCGGCCGGCGACATAGGCGTCGGCGAGCTGGCGACGCAGCGGGAAGGCGATGCGCGGGCTCAGCGGACGCACGTCGCCGAGGCGCGAAGCGAACGCGCGGGTGAGTTCTTGCGCGAAAGCCGCATCGTCGAGTGCCACTACGCGCGCGGCTTCGGCCTCGGGCAATGTCCAGACGATCGAAGACACATTCGTTGCATCCTCTCTCGGCGAACAGGGCAGGAACGCCAGCGGCCCGGTCGGCAGGAAACGCTGCCATGCAGTGTCTTCATGCGCGCGCTCTGTGGCGACGTAGGCGACCACACCGCGCTGACCGTAGTCTTCAGTGTTCATGCCGATGCCGGCGAGTTCGCGCAGCGTGGAGCGCCCGCCGTCGGCGGCAATGGCAATGCGCGCTTCGACGCGCAGGCCGTCGTCGAGTTCGAGCGTCGCACTGTCGTCGCCTTGTTCCAGCGCGACCACGCGCGCAGGGCAGCGTACGGTCACGTTAGAGCGCCGCACTGCCGCCCACAGCCGATCCTGCAGCAGCGCGTGTTCGATGATCCAGCCGAGTTGTTTCACCGCGAATGCATCCGCGTCGAAGCGCAGCTCATCGCCACCGGCCGCGTCCCACACGCGCATCCGCCGGTAGGGGTGCGCGCGCGCGTCGCGCACCGCGTCCCACTCGCCCAGTGATTCAAACAGCGCTGCGCTGTCGGGCGCGAACGCGTACACGCGCGGATCGGCTTCGGCCGACAGCCACGTCGGCGGTTCAGCGTGTTCGATCAGCGTGACCTGCAATCCCTGCTGCGAAAGCGCCAGCGCGCAGGCGGCGCCGACCACACCGCCGCCGACAATGGCGGCATCGGCAAGCCGGCCGGTGGAGGTACGACGATCGCCGGCACGGCTCTCGCTCATTCGACGGTTCATACAGCCACCTCTCGACAAAGTTGCGGCACATCGCCGCGATAGCCCATCGCGCCGCCGACCAGCATCGCGCGCAGCGCGGGGTCGTTTTCCAGCGCGAATAGGCCGAGACTGCGCAGCGGCGACACCGATGGGGAAGGATTGGAGGTCCAGCGCGCCAGACCGTCGGAAAACGCGATGGTGCGCTCGCGATCTTCGCGCCGACGCCGTGCGTATTCGGCCAGTACCGATGCGCTACCGGCGTCTTCGCTGCGCGCGCGGCCGGCATTGATGCATTCGACCAGGGTCAGCGCATCGCGCAAGCCAAGGTTGAAGCCCTGCGCGCCGATGGGATGCAGGCTCTGCGCGGCATTGCCCACCAACACTGCACGCGGCGCGACGATGCGCTGCGCCAGCGTGCGCACGATGGGATAAGCGCTGCGCGGGCCGGCTTCGAGCAGACGGCCGGCGCGCCAGCCGAAGATGCGCTGCAGGCGCTGCAGATACGCCGCATCGTCGAGCGCCGCCACCGCGTCGGCCTCGTCGCTGGCAACGGCGTGGATAGTGCCGTAGTAACCATCGCCGCGCGGCAGCACCGCGGTCGGGCCGTGTTCGGTCAGTCGCTCCCAGGCGGTGCCGTGGGGGGCGCGCTCGGCGCGGACGCGGGCGACGAACAGGGTTTGGCGGTAGTCGTGCCGGTCGGCCGCGATGCCCAAGGCCTCGCGCACTGCGCTGGCGGTGCCGTCGGCGGCCACCACGAGTTTCGCGGCGATCAGGCGCTCGCCGTCGGCATCGAAAACGCGCGCCTGGCGCAGACCGTCGGCGGTGTCTTCGCCAAAACCGAGGAAACGTGCGGGACGGTAGCGAGTGAGGCGCGGCAGGTCGTCGAGCTTGGACGCCAGCGCATCACCGAAATCGCGGGCCACTACCACTTGGCCGAACGCCGTACGCCCGTAATCGGCAGCGTTCAGCAGCACCCGGCCGAAGTCGCCATTGCGGCTGATGTGGATGCGGGCGATAGCGCCGGTCGGCGCGCGCAGGCGCGGCAGCACGTCAAGCGCACGCAGCGCGTTCACAGTGGCCTCGGCGAAGCTGAGATTGCGCTGGTCGAACACCGCCGGCAGCGCACCGGGCGGCGCGACTTCAACCAGGGCGACATCGATCCCCAGGCGATCCAATGCAATCGCCAGACTGGCGCCGACCAGACCGCCGCCGACGATCAGCACATCGTGGGACGCCGCTGCGCGCGCGGTCGCGGGGCCGGAAAGGGGCTTCGAGTCGGGGTCGGGCGTGGACATTGCGTTATGCTAACGCTCTGTGTTCACTTCCGCCTGCGACCGCCGATGACTGCTCACGTTTCCTCCTCTTCTCCAGGCTCCAATTCGGGCCCCGACGCCAACCGCGGCGGCCTGCTCGCCCCGGGTCCACTCCTGCTGGCCGCCATGATCGCGCTGGCCGCGCTAAGCCGCCTGCTGCCGCATCCGCCGAATTTCTCGCCCGTAGAAGCGATGGCGCTGTTCGGGGGTGCCTATTTCGCAAGCCGCGCCTGGGCCATCGTCGTCCCGCTGATCGCGATGGTGCTGTCCGATATCGCCCTAGGCCTGATGTTCGGCGGCAGCTACATGAGCTATGTCGCCAGCCTCTCTTTCTGGTCGGTGTATATCTGCATTGCGCTCTCCACCGTGCTGGGCTTCGGTCTGCGCGGCAAGGTCAACGGCGCCAACGTGCTGGGCTATTCGCTGATCGGTTCGACACTGTTCTTTGCGGTCACCAATTTCACCACCTGGTTTGGTTCGACGATGTACCCGCAGACCGGCAGCGGCCTGGTCGCGGCCTACACCGCCGGCATCCCGTTCTTCAAGTGGACGGTGCTGGGCACCCTGTTCTACTCGGCGGTGCTGTTCGGCGGCTTTGCGCTGCTGCGCCGGCAAGCGCCGGCGCTGCGGGCGCAGACGGTCTAAATCATCGAAGCGCCTCTGTAGGAGCGGCTTCAGCCGCGATGCTTTTCTTTCACGCTATTCAAGAGCTTCGCGGCTAAAGCCTTTCCTACAAGAACGCGGCACCAGGAATCACAATGGGCAACCGTCTTTCCAAGATCTACACCAAAACCGGCGACGACGGCACCACCGGTCTGGGTGACGGCAGCCGGGTGTCGAAGGATTCGGCGCGGGTCACCGCCTACGGCACCGTCGACGAGGCCAATTCCGCCATCGGCGTACTGCTGGCCTGCGACGTGCCGGACGACATCCGCGCGCTGCTGACCACCGTCCAGCATCAGATGTTCGATCTCGGCGGTGAGCTGTGCATCCCCGGCCATGCCGCGATCGACGACGCCGACATAGAGCGCCTCGAACAGCAGCTCGACCATTACAACGACCCGCTGCCGGCGCTGAAGGATTTCATCCTGCCGGCCGGCGGCGAAGCTTCGGCTCGCTGCCATCTGGCACGCACCATCGTCCGCCGCGCCGAGCGCGAATCGGTGACGCTCTCGCATCACGATGCGGTGCGGCCGCAGGCGATCCGCTATCTCAACCGCCTGTCGGACCTGCTGTTCGTGCTGGCGCGGGTGCTGGCGCGGCACAGCGGGCACGGCGAAGAGCTGTGGAACCACGAGCGTCGCCAGCGCCAGAAATGAGCTTTCCGGTCTTCACCCACAGCGCCTGCCTGGCCCACGACACGGGGCCGACCCACGCCGAGAGCCCGGCGCGGCTGGCAGCGGTGACCGCCGGCCTGCGTGAAACCTACCCGGATCTGGACTGGCGCGAGGCGCCGCGCGCCACACGGGGCCAGCTTCTCCGGGTCCACGCCGAATCGCTCCTGCATTCGGTATTGGAAACCCGGCCGACCGAGCGGATCTGGCTCGATCCCGACACGGTGCTGTCGCCGGCCTCGGCCGAAGCCGGGCTGCGCGCCGCTGGCGCAGTGGTGGCCGCGGTTGAGCTGGTGCTGCACGGCGAAAGCAAGCGCGCGTTTTGCGCGGTGCGTCCGCCTGGCCAT
>JAYUIZ010000479.1:0-5549 GCA_043765595.1 Lysobacter sp.
CTTCAGCGAGGTGTTGTCGAAGAATTTGACCGGCTCAATCATGGCGAATGCAGGATGCGCGTAGACCTGATCGGCTCCCACGGCAATCAGCAACGCGTGCTTGTTCTCTGAGCCACGCCCGGGTCTGCAGCCGTTGCGTTCGCCGCCGAGGTAGGCATCATCGAGCTGGACGCAACCTTTGCTTTTTTTGGCTTTTTCCCGCATAAAAATGGCCTGCATCACCTTGTGCTTGAGCCGCCAAGCGGTGCGGTAGCACACCCCGGATGACAGGCGAATTCCAATGCGGCCAGGTTGGTCTTGGTCGCAGTGAGCAGGTGAATCGCCAGGAACAAGGACGCCAGCGGCAGCTTGGTCGATTCAAACAATGTGCCGCTGATCAGGGTGGTCTGATGTTGACAGGCTCGGCACTGATACAGGATCTGCCGGCCTCGCCGGAAGTTCTATCGGCGCCGATCGCCGCAAGCGGGCAGCGAAATCCTTTCGGCCAACGTGTCTGATACAACGCTCGTTTGCACTTGGCCTCGGTGCCATAGAGGCGGATGAACTCGGTTATCGGTATACCGGGTACGGCTGTTGCGCATGAGGACACTGGTGGAGGTCGGCTTCAACCAAAGGCACGAGTGCATGCTGAAAGGATCGCTGGAATTGCGTCAAACGCTCGCGCAGCGCAGCATTCATCGGGCGGGTAGTGATGTTGTTTTAGAACCTCCATGATGCCTTCGCTGGCAACACCCGCACACTCTTTTTAGCCGACATCGACGGCAAATAATCCGGTCGCCTTGGCGGGTTTTGCAAGAGGCTCACACGATTGCTATTTTTGCCTTCGTCGGACCCGGTGTAGGCGGTAGCAGGGCAACGAGTGTATGCACGCTGTTGCGCAGGCGTGCCTACATATGTGGCCGTGTGATAGTTGCCATCGCTGAAGTCTCAAACGCGCAATACAATGATGCCGCCGCATCGAACAACGCGTCTTTTTCATGCCTACGTTGTTGATCGCGGTGGCCACTATGGCTGGGCTATTGTCGACGCCACACGTGTTCCACCCTGTCCCCGTTGTCAGGCTGGACAGCCCACGGCACGCAGGCGCATGCTTTGACGGTGACGAAAGCGGCAGGGGGCTGGTGCGGCGCGTGATCGAGAGAAGGCCGTGCGCGTTCGCATGGACGCGCATGGTTGGACCGCAGGCTTCGTCCGTTCCCACTTCGTCGCTTGCGAGCAGCAGAGAGCCGGCCCGACGGAAGTGCGTCGTGTTCCGGTCGAAGCTGCCTACTTCATCGACATCCGACGAAAGGAATCGACATGTTCATCGACATCATCCAGGGCGCACAGTTCGGCCTTCCGCTGCGTGCGCTGTTCGGCTGCACGGCTACACTGCACCTGAGATCGCAAGACGGCGCCATGCGTGACGCGGTGGTGGCGCTGGTGCGTGCACTTTCGCGCGCCGCGGCGGAGGCGCCGCAGCCGAGCGGGCTGGTGGCTGCGTTCTCTCCGGAGTTGTGGGGCCGCTGGGAAGATCGTGAAATTCCAGTCAGCCGGCTTGTGCTGGACGGTTCGCCCAAGTTGCGCGACACGCATGGCGACGTGTTCCTGTATCTGAAAACGCCGGACATCGCCACGGCGGAGCGTATTTTCGACGCGGTGCGTGACAAGATCGATGCGCTCGCGGAACGCGTGGACTATTTGTCCGTCGGCAAACGCGACGATGGCCGCGTCATCGGCGGCCGCTATCTGGATGGGATCACTAACCCTTCCGACCCGGTGAGCATGGCCGAGGACATCCTGATCGACGGGCCGTATCGCGGCGCGGCGTTCGGCTTCACTCAGCAGTTCCTGTTCGATTGGAAGGCGATCGCAGCGCTGGCGCCCGACGCCGAGGACGCGACGTTGGGCCGCAACCCTACGGGCGCCGTGCTGCCCCAGGCGCCAAAAGATGCGCACATCCATCGCGCGCACCTGCTCGATGCGAACGGCGACAACCGCAAGCTGCTGCGGCAGGCGCTGCCGTTCGGCGAGCAGGCGGGACGCCCTGCGCGCGAGCAGGGGCTTATGTTCGTCGCCTTCTGCAACGAGCAGGAGCGATTCGAGAAGATCCTGCACCGGCTGATGGGCGACATGCCCGATCGCCCGGTCGACAGAATGATGTCGCTCGTGCAGGGCGTGTCGGGCAGCTACTGGTATGTGCCTTCGGCCGCCGAACTGGGCGTGCCCGCGGTGGACGGCAATTCCGCCGCGCAAGAAGATCCACACTGGCAGGTGCGCAGCGCCAACGGTTACATGTTCTACAACTCGCAAGACTATTTGCACCAGATGGCAGACGGCCGTTATCGTCCGGGTGACCCTCCAAGCGAGCGCCTGCTGTCGCTGCTCAGCCGCGCGTTTTCGCATTGGAACGACGGTTGGCTCAAACGCCGGCCTTTCCCGTGCCTCCCGCATCTGTCCACGCTAGTCACGCTTGAGGAGCGATTGGTGCTGCAGGGCTCGGCCCAGCTGCGCAAGGGTCTAGCGAACCGGAAGACGCTGGCCGAATTGCTGTCGTCGCCGCATTCGCTATATGCAAGGCAGGGCCAACTGCTGCGGATCCACGCAAAAGAGCTGCTAGTCGGCACAATCCCTGATTTCACGTTGGGACGCGGCAAAGAAGTCGTCCCCTATCTCAGCGAGGACGAATCGATCTCGGCTTGGCTCAAGGGCGAGTTGAACGAGTGGTCGGCGATGGGCCACATTGTCCCGCACTATCGGCGGCTGGTGGATCGCGGCCTGGGCTCATTGCTCGACGAGGCGCATGCACGGCTCTCGGTACCGGGCGTGACTTCCTCACAAAAGGACTTCTATCAGTCGACGATCTGGTCGCTCGAAGGCGTGCAGGCGTATCTTGCGAACTGGGCGATCCTCGCCGATGCCGCCGCCGCAGGCGCCGACGATCGGGAAGATTCCGCGAACATGCGCGAGGTTGCAGAACGTCTGCGCCGCCTCGTCACCGAAAAGCCCGCCAATTTCCACGACGGTGTGCAGCTGATCTATTCCTTCCACTGCTGCCTGCACATGCTGGGCGAACTGACGTCACTGGGCCGGCTCGACCAGATTCTTTGGCCGCTGCTGCGCGACCATCCGATGGACGCGCAGCGGGCGCAGGAAATCGTCGACTGCCTGTGGGTGAAGATCAGGGAGAACGCTTTCGTCAACCGCGCCAACATTACCGACTACGTCAACTACGGCACCACTGCCGTGTGCGGACTTGGCGGCAACTTTCCACAGGGCGGCGGAATCAACCAATGGGTGCAGCAAATCACCGTCGGGGGCTACGTCGCGAACGACGAAGCGACACCGACCGGCGGCGTCAATCCAGTGACCCTGCTTTGCCTGAAGGCAGCACGACGGATCCCGGTGAATGCGCCGACGCTGTCGCTGCGTGTCTACAAGGACATGCCGCAGGAAGTGCTCGATGCGGCTGCTGAATCGCTGCTCGCGGGAGGCGCCCATCCAATCCTTTACCAGGACGACAGGCTGTGCGAGGCGCTGCATCGCTCTGGCAAAGACGTGACTTTACGCTGGGCACGTGACTACGCAGCAGATGGCTGCTACGAGCCGATGCTGGCGGGCGCTACCGAGTTCGCCTTCGCTAATGTGACGCCGATGGCCGCACTGGAGCAGGCACTGAACCAGGGGGCGACCTATGGCGCGGCCGGACCGGTCTACCTGCGCGGCCTGAAGCAAACTTTCCGTTCGCCGCCAGCTGAGTCGATCGACTCGTTTGAGGCCCTGCAAGCGCAGTTCATTCACCAGTTGGAGTGGCTGGTGGTGCGGACCTACAACGTGCTGCTGGGCAACTACGGCAACCTCGGCGGTATCTGCCCCAGCCCACTGCTCTCAACCCTCATCGATGGTTGCGTCGCATCCGGGCGCGACCTCACCGGTGCGGGTGCGCGCTTCCACATGCTCGCGCCGCTTTGCGTGGGCGTGTCCAAAACCATCGACTCGCTATACGCCATCAAGAAGCTGGTCTACGACCGTGAGAGCGCCGTGGCCACGCTACCGGAACTGCTGGACTGTCTAATCAATGACTGGGGCTACACGCTGATCGAGCCTTACCAGAACGCCCTGATGGGACCGGCCGACGCAGCAGCACGCACGCTGAAGTATCAAGAGTGGCGCCAAGCCGCTTGGCGTTGCCGAAGTGGGGCAGCGGCAATCCGGAGGTCGACGCCTTAGGCGCTTGGCTGATGGAGGCGCTGGTCGGGCTGTGCGTGGATGTCGTCCGCCGGCCGCATCCCGCGCTCGAGGGCGCGTTCGCCCAAATCGCGCAGAACTTCGGCGAAATCGAGTTCGTGGTGACGCCGGGCATCGGCACGTTTGAAGGCTATGTCGGCGATGGGCTGAGCTGCGGCGCCAGCGCCGACGGACGGCGCAACGGCATGCCGATCGCCTCCGATCTGTCGCCCGTGCCCGCCCCACAGGATCTGCCGGCGGCACCGGCCTTTCGCAACATCTACCAATCGCTGCGCAGCTGGCGCGTGGACGCCATCGAATATGGGCTGTCCAATGCGTCTCCGGTGGACATGAACATCACCGAGGACTTTCCGCTCGACGAGCTGAAGCGTTTCGTGCGGGCGTATGCACAGGGGGAGACGGGCTCCAACCTGATCACCCTCACCTGTGCGGACCCCGCGACCTACACCGCGGCGGCGCAGGATCCGGAGCGCTACAACTTGGTGCGTGTCCGGATGGGCGGCTGGACCGAGTTTCATTCGGTCATGTTCCCGATGCATCAGGAACAGCACCAGCGGCGACAGTTCTTCACGCCTTGACGCCGCACGTCGACGACCGCGCCACGGCGACGTGGCCGCAGTGCCGCACAAAAAGATCTGAGGAAGGTTCAGATAAACCGTTCACGCACTTGTTCGCACATGCGGAAAATCGCGATTTACGAAGTTGATGTCGGCGCTTATTTGCAGGAGGCATTTTGGCTTCCTTCCATAAGAGAAGCGCGGCCAGGCCGGCCGCGTTCTCGCTCTTCACTTAGCAAACAAAGAAACGCGTTAGAAGGTCAGGCTCCAGCTGTCGAGATAGCCAGTATCAACGCTGGCGTTGTCGTTCACGCGCAGCTTCCAAGTGCCGTTGATCGTTTCGCTCGACAGGTTGACCGCATAGGTGCGGAAGATGTTGTCCACGCCACCGCCACTGCGGTTGTGCAGCACATACACGCTGCCGTCCGGGGCGATCAGGTCCACTTTCAGGTCGCCCGTGAACGTGTGGACGATCCTCACCTCAACCGGCGTCGCGCTCGGGGCGTTGCCGGCGCGGCCCGACACCACGATCGAGCTGGTGACGGTCGCGTTGTCGACAATGGTGACGTCGGTCGTGTTGCTATAGGTCTGTGCGGTGTTGCTCCCCACATTGACCGATTGCGTTTTCGCATTGGTCAGCCCGGTGTCATCGGTCGCGGTCAGCACAACGGAGTAAGTGCCGGCGGTCGAGTAGGTGTGCGGTAAGCGTCCGCCCACCTCACCTTGACGCAGCTGGTTTCCAGCAATGTGGCAGCAGCTCGCCAA